>NZ_JBSHMS010000001.1:533955-571069 GCF_053645575.1 Nocardia sp. NPDC055321 | reverse complement strand
ACACCCTCACCCCAACCCACACCATCAGCAGACGCCGAAAACGCCTTACACCGCCCATCCGCCGACAAACCCCGCTGACGCGAAAACTCCACAAACATTCCAGGTGTCGCCATCACCGTGGCACCGCCGGCCAACGCCAGCGAGCACTCCCCACCACGCAACGCCTGCACCGCAAGATGCACCGCCACCAGCGAGGAGGAGCACGCCGTATCCACCGTCACCGCAGGGCCCTCCAAACCCAAGGCGTAGGACACCCGCCCCGAAGCCACACTCGTGAAGGAACCGGTCATCGTGAAGCCATCGGTGGCCGGTGAGTCCGCGCCCAATTGCGGTCCGTAGTCGAGTCCGTACATTCCCGCGAATACTCCGGTTGCGCTACCGGCCAGTGTTCGCGGATCGATCCCGGCTCTCTCCAACGCTTCCCACGAGGTCTCCAGCAGCAACCGTTGGTGTGGATCCATCGCCAGCGCCTCGCGCGGGCTGATACCGAAGAACCCCGCATCGAAATCCGCGGACTCGTACAAGAACCCACCAGAACGGGTGTATGTCCTGCCTGCGGCGTCCGGATCCGGGTCATACAGCCCTTCGAGATCCCAGCCACGATCTGCCGGGAACGCCCCGATAGCGTCGACACCACCGGACACCAGCTCCCACAGGTCTTCCGGTGAGAACACACCACCGGGAAGTCGACAACCCATGCCCACCACGGCAATCGGCTCCCGCGCCGTTTCCTCCACTTCGTGGAGCCGCTGGCGAGTTCTCACCAGGTCGGCCGTGACCTTCTTCAGGTATTCCCGCAGCTGCTGTTCGACACCTGACATACCAATCCCCTCAAGGCTTTTCATTGTTTCAACAGGCAAAGCGACGCTTAGTCGAGTATTCCCAGCTCGTTGTCGATCAGATTGAACATCTCGGCATCGCTGGCCGACACGATCTCGTCAGCGGCTATGCCCCCGATACCATGGTTTCGCTCGTTCCAGGTCGATGAGAGCTCTCGCAGTCTTCGAGAAACCATCTGCTGAATTTCCTCTTGACCGGTCATGGCGAAGAGAATCGACTCCAGCCGGTCGAATTCTCTGACCACATTGGTT
The DNA here is from genome assembly GCF_053645575.1 of Nocardia sp. NPDC055321. Taxonomy (NCBI): domain Bacteria; kingdom Bacillati; phylum Actinomycetota; class Actinomycetes; order Mycobacteriales; family Nocardiaceae; genus Nocardia; species Nocardia sp. NPDC055321. Next base: position 569,978 of record NZ_JBSHMS010000001.1, on the reverse strand, counting down.
TCAAGGTTGTTCGACTGCATTCGCACTCGAATATGTTGTGCGAGCGCGGACGGCGTCGGATGGTCGAAGATCGCCGAAGGAGGCAGCCGCAATCCAGTGGCCACGCTCAGCCGATTACACAACTCGACCCCGGTCATCGAGTGGAAGCCCAGATCGGTGAAGGCGTGCGTGGGCTCGATCGCGTTACCGTGGCCATGTCCCAGCACGATCGCGATCTGGGTCAACACCACGTCCAGTACCACCGCCTGGACCTCGGCATCCGACAGACCCTCCAACCGCAGGGGCCGCACAACCTCGTCGGCGGCAGATTGCTCGGGGGTCACATCGACTGCCGAGCGCACTGCCGAATCTGTTTCGGCGAGCCAGAATCGTTGTCTGTCAAAGGCATAGGTGGGTAAGCCGATCCGATGACCACCCGCGATCATCGCCTCCCACCGCACATCCACACCCGCGGTGAACACTCGCCCTACACCCTCGAGCAACGCGTCGATCTGGGGGCGATCCCCACGCTGAGTCGCTACGAACACCGTCGCACGATCACCGGTGACGCAGCCCTGACCAAGGGTCGTCAGGGTCGCGTCCGGACCCAACTCCACAAACCGAGTCACCCCCTGCTCTTCGAGCCAGCGCACCCCATCCAGGAACCGCACCGACTCCCGCACATGCGACACCCAATACGACGGCGAACACAACTGCTCCGCATTCGCCTGCACCCCAGTCACATTCGACACCACCGGAATACCCGGCGCACTGAACGACAAGCCCGCCACGACCTGCTCGAACTCCGACAACATCGGATCCATGCACGCCGAATGAAAACCATGACTCACCCGAAGACGCTTCGCCTTATGGCCCAATGCTTCCCATCGGGACACTGCCTCCGCGACTGCGGACTGCTCCCCTGAGATCACTACAGCGTTCGGACCGTTCACCGCCGCAATAGCGACAGGGTGTTCATAGCCGACCAGCAGCTGCGCCACCTCGGATTCACTGCCCTGCAAGGCGACCATGACCCCGCCCTCGGGAAGGGCTTGCATCAACCTGCCCCGCGCAGCCACCAACACACACGCGTCCTGGAGATCCAGCACCCCCGCCACATGCGCCGCAGCGAGCTCGCCGATCGAGTGTCCCATCACGAAATCTGGGCGCACACCCCACGATTCGACAAGGCGGAACAGCGCGACCTCGACCGCGAACAACCCGGTTTGGGTGAACACCGTCCGATCCAACAACCCGTCCACATTGGGCTCGGCGAACACCACCTCCCGCAACGAGCACCCCAACAGCGGATCCATCACCGCACACACCGCATCGAACACCTCGGCGAACACCGGATACCTCGCATGAAGCTCCCGCCCCATGCCCGCGCGCTGGCTTCCCTGCCCCGAGAACACGAACGCCGTCAGGCCCTCGACCGGTGCACCCCACACCACACCAACCACATCGCGGCCCTGAGCCACCGCTCCCACACCAGCCAGAAGCTGTTCCCGGTCTGCACCCAAGGCGACCGCGCGATGCTCGAACACCGACCGCGTCGTCACCAATGACGAGGCGACATCAGGCAGGCTCAGATATTCGTCGCCGACCACGAACTCACGCAAGCGCCCCGCTTGCCCGCGTAGCGCCTGCGGTGATCTCGCCGAAATGACCCACGGCACAACGCTATTCACAGGCGGTTGGTCGGGATCCCGGGTTGGGGTCGCGTTGGCGAGCACAGTTGTCCGCGGCGGCTGTTCCAGCACGACGTGGACATTGGTACCGGTGATCCCGAACCCCGACACGCCAGCAAGCAATGTTTCTTCGGACCTGGGCCACGGACTCCTCGATGTCTGCACCCTCAGATTGAGGTCGTTCAGCGGTATATCGGCGTTTGGTGCGACGTAGTTGAGGGAAGGCACGAGTTCGCCGTGGCTCAGGCACAGGGCGACCTTGATGATCCCGGCGATACCCGCCGCGCCCTCCAGATGACCGATGTTCGTCTTGACCGAACCGACCAAGAGGGGGCGATCGACAGGCCGTCCAGCACCCAGACTCTGTCCCAGGGCGGCCGCCTCGACAGGATCCCCGACACTCGTACCCGTGCCGTGCAGCTCTACATATTGGATATCCTGTGGCCTCACGCCCGCCTCGTCCAGTGCGGACCGTATGACCGAGACCTGGGCCGCACGACTCGGAACTGTCAGCCCGCCGGCACGACCGCTGTTGTTCGTCGCGCTACCCCGAACAACGCAGTAGATGCGGTCACCGTCTGCCACCGCTTTGTCGAGCGGCTTCAGGACTACGATGCCGCCGCCCTCTCCGCGCACATATCCATTGGCCCGAGAATCAAAGGTGAAGCACGTCGCATCGGGTGAAAGCGCTCCGGCTTTCGCCATGACAATAGAGCTCTCAAACGCCAGTACAAGGCTTACTCCGCCGGCCAGCGCCAGCTCCGATTCTCCTCTTCGCACACTCTGACAGGCCAGATGGAAAGCCAGGAGTGAGGAGGATTGCGCGGCATCCACGACCAGGCTCGGACCTGTCAAATTCAACGCATGCGATAGGCGATTCGCGACTGCGGCTCGACTGAGCCCGGTGGCCGAGTGCATGCCGATTCCAGACACTCCCGCCATGACCGTCAATTTGGCGTAGTCATCGGACGAGACACCGACAAAGACTCCGACGCGGTCCTTGCGTAGACGACTAGGCGTCGTTCGCGCGTCCTCGACGGCTTCCCATGCCAGCTCGAGCATGAGCCTTTGCTGCGGGTCCATGACCTGCGCTTCGCGGGGTGAGATGCCGAAAAATCCGGGATCGAAGTGATCGACACTGCCCAGGAAGCCACCCCTGAGAAGATTCACCCCGTCGACGATTCCAGTGGATTCAGCCGGAAGATGTCCTGCCGCGAGTCTGCCATCGGGAAGGTCACCGACTGTCGAAACACCAGAATTCAGAATACTCCAGAACTCATTCGGATTGTCCGCGCCGGCAAACCTACAAGCAAGCCCCACAATCGCTAAATCCATGCCCGACGCGCTGCTCATAACCCACCCCGATCATCTACGAATCAAACCGGTCGAGGTGGACTCGATAAACACATCCAACCGCCGATTCCGCCTATGCAATCCCTCGATCTGAACGGCCCGAGGGAGGCAACAAGCCCCCGCACAAATGCCCCATCGCATCGTGACACTTCCAACATAGCGGCCGTCGCTAGTGCATCTCTAAAGTCTGACCAAAGGGCCGAGATTCACACTCCTGACCTGGGAGTAAGCAACTGGACACGCGACGATAGACCAAGCGTGATGAATCTCTCACCCGGTCGCGGATTGCGTCAGCGACCTCTGCCAACACCTCTGCAGCTGATTCGCAAGCAACCTGGCCGTAACAGGCGACTAGGACCCGCGTTGCCCTCAGTGGAAGCTTCAACTATCGTGGCCGAAGGGAGTTGATTTGTTTACGAAGACCGCTGTGCGGTAAGGGGAGAAGGCCGTGCACTATCAAATACTTGGGCCTGTTCGCGTTTTTGATGAACACACTGAATCTCAGCTCAATGCCGAGAAGATTAGAACACTGCTCGCGGTGTTACTCATTCGACGCGAACAAATCCTTACAAAAGAACAACTCATATCTGAACTATGGTCCGATCGAGCACCTCGCAGAGCGTGCGCAACACTCCACGTATATATTTCACAACTGCGAAAGTTTCTCAATCGAACGGCGAACGCCACGAGTACAATAACCACTTTCGCTTCGGGCTATCTATTTTCCCTCGGCAACGACAGCTTAGATTTGACAGAATTCAACAATCGTATCGACCGCGGTCGCGACTTTCTCCACATGAACTCCGCAACAGACGCGGATCGGGAGCTGACTGCCGCGCTCGAGCTGTGCCAAGGCCCGGTACTCGGCGACCTGCGTGCCGACGGCCCGATCATCTGCGGGTTCATCGCCTGGGCAGAGGAAGCCGAGCTCGAAGCCCGTAACCTCTGGATCGACGCGCAATTCTCGCAGGAGAACTACGGCCAGCTCATCAGCTCCTTGTCGCAGCTCATCTCCGAGCATCCGCTACGCGAGTCATATCATCATCAACTAATGCTTGCGCTGCACCGGTCCAGTCGACAGCACGACGCGATAAATATCTATCAAAAATTCAGTGCGAACCTCGGCAGAGAACTTGGCATATCTCCGTCCGCCGCACTCAAGTCTTTGTACCAATCAATAATTGTCGGAGATGCCGCAGATGATGAGCGAACCTGTGCGCTGTCCCGTTGAAGCACTGGTCACGGTGGGCCGCACATTTTGTGCCATGTATGGACTTGTCGCGCATCCACACCCACCTGATGCGGCGCGCTGGTTGTTCAGCACCCCGGCAGGACACCCTGAATCGGTCCCGTCGACAGACCCAACCGCAGCGGAGGAGCTGCTGTGGAGTCAATTCGGGTGGTCGCTGCCGAAGATGCGATGAATACCAGGAAGGCCGGACCAGCGAAAGCGAGAGATCCTCGATATCGCAACCCGATAGTTCGCCACCAGATAGCGGACTACGGTGAGCATTTTCGATATCGCGCAGAGTGTCGAGGTTTCACAAACCTACGTGACAAAGCTGTTCGGCACCAAGCATCAACTCTTCGCAGAAGTAGTGAATTGCACATGGGATCCCATCGAGGAGTACCACTGAAGGTATTTCGAGCAAGCCACCGAAGACAGCAGCGGCGTCCTTCTTGCCGATCCGAAAATACTGCAGATTCTTCTCGATGGTTTCGCCGCCAGGACCGACCCGGTCATAGGCGACGTAATGCGTAATAGGTTAAGTCTGTTCTACGACTCGACACGTCGGCATCCTCGCGCCTCCGCGAAGAGCGCGAGCGGATTTGTGGCAGACGGTATGTTGCTGACATCCCTCAGCCGTCTGAGTTCAATCGATCCCGATGCCGAGCGTAGCTCTCTTCATTTTCGACAAGTTGATAATCGGTCCATGGTGACCGGGTCTGTAATTGAGTGATAGTCGCGACTCACACGGTGAGTCAAGTGTTGTCTGGGGAGTTCAGTTGGCAATTCTGGGACGAGTTATCAGATTCGACCGCTCGAGAGGCTATGGGTTCATCTCCGCCGACACGGGCGGCGATGACATCTTCTTACACGTGAACGATCTCGAGTTCGAAAAAAATCTGGCGGCGCCGGGAACAAAGGTTCAGTTCGAATTGGAACAGGGTGATCGAGGAAAGTTCGCGACTGCCGTACAGCTGCGTTCTTTCAACGATCAGAACATGGCTAGTGCGTTTCCAGCGGATCTACGATCGTTCGATCCTGAGGATCTGTCAGACGTGTTGACCAGCGACGAGTACCTGCGTGAAATCACGGAGCTTCTTCTGGTCAGCAGTGGATCGCTGACCAGTGAACAAATAGCCGGAGTACGGGCAGCCATGTTGAAGAATGCGGTTGGCCACCGATGGGTCGAGGATTAGGGTGAGAGTGGCAGCAATGAATTCCGGTGCGAATCGTTGGATTCGCACCCTCAGCACGCCAGGCAACACAGCGCCGCGGCTTCTGTGCTTCCCCCATGCGGGCGGTTCCGCAAGTTACTACTACCCCCTGTCGAAGGCCCTCGCGTCCACCTGCGAAGTACTCGCCGTTCAATATCCGGGACGACAAGACCGTTTACGCGAACCCTGCCTGGCGAGTATCCACGAGCTGGCCGACGCGGTGTGTGAGCAGACACTGCCGCTGGTGGACCGCCCGATCGCGTTGTTCGGTCACAGCATGGGTTCCCTCGTCGCCTACGAGGTTGCCCGACGACTGGAACAGCACGGTGCTCTTCCGAGCGTTCTGTTCGTCTCCGGCAGACGCGCTCCCTCGACGTACAGAGAGGAGAACACCCACTTGCTTGACGATCAGCAGTTGTTGAGCGTGATTCGCATGCTCGACGGAACGGATCCTCGGCTACTCGACGATCAGGAGGTCCGAGACATGATTCTTCCTTCTGTCCGTGCGGATTACCGGGCAATCGGGACCTACCATCACCGAGTCGGTCCCTTGTTGACGATTCCGATCCACGCCCACATCGGCATCTCAGATAGTCGTGTCAACACCCAAGAGGCCCGCGCGTGGAGCGATCACACTGTCGGTGACTTCGAACTACGAACCTACCCTGGTGGTCACTTCTACCTCTCCGAACAAGTGGATGCGTTGTCGAGCGAGATTCGCCGGACCATCAACGCATAGCCCACGCGAGGCCCGGACCCCTCGTTTCGGGCCTCATCAAGATCGAGCCGATCGCCACCACCGAACATGCTCCGTCCAACGACGCGAGTCACCGGTCAGCACACCTCAGCTCGACTTCTTTCGCGCGCGGGAGGCGGCTACCGCACTGCGGTTTCCACAGGCAACACTGCAGAAGCGGCGTGATCGGTTGCGGGACAGATCGAGAACGATCCCATCGCACGTGTCATCGGCACAGACTAGGAGGCGGGCGAGTTCGTCGGTGCGAATGAATTCGACCATCGCCATGGCGGCTTCCACAGCCAGACGCTGATCGAGCGATGCGTCCGGGAGAACCGCCACCAGACGATAGGCAACCTCGTCGTGCCGAATCAACTGAGGAACAGCGCGATGATCAGACAGGATGCTGTTCACCATCCGCGCCGCAACGTCTTTGTCGCCCATCAACAATCGCCGCAACGGAGCACGCAGATCACGAAGTGCGGCAAGCTGCCCCGCATCCGGGACATACCCTTCGTTCTTGAAGAAGAACCGTTCCAGCAGCGCCCCCTCACTCGCGCTACCGATGCCCTCAGCGGTGTTCACCAGCTCGATCGCCGCCAGCAACGATGCGACGGTGTCACGGGGAAAAGTCATGGGAACCAAACTATTACATCCTCCAAGTACCGCTTCAATCGCCGATGGTCGACTGCGTCCGCGGCGGAATACCCGCGACGATGTCCGCAACGACAGCAGTAGCACGGTGCATGGCGTGGCACACTACACCGATCAACCGACAATGCGACGGGGTCGGTTTGGGCGCAGGCAGGAGGTAGCACGGCCATCACCCGTTCCCGGGCCGAGGATCGAGGCCACGTGCGCTACATCGCGGAGCACTGGTGGCGAGACGTATTCCAAACCTGCGGAATTGCACTCTGGCCAGCGAACGCGCGCTCTAGGTCGTGTCTCCCAATGATTTGAGCCATTCGACGATGAGGACCAGGACGAATCCGGCGCGGTAGATGATCGCGAGCTTGTCGTAGCGCGTCGCGACCGCGCGCCAGTGCTTGGCGCGGTTGAAGGCGCGTTCGATAACGTTGCGGCGCTTGTAGAGCCCGGGATCGAACCGTGGCGTCCGGCCGCCGGCGCGGCCCTTGCGTTTGCGGTTGGCGACCTGATCGGACCGTTCCGGGATGACGGTCCGGATCCGTTTGCGGCGCAACAGAGTTCGGTTCGAGGCCGCAGGTGGCGCAATCAGCGATCACGACCACGGGGTTGATGCACGGCGGTCCGCCTCCCCGACGGGGCACGACCACCGCTTCCAACAGCGCTGGCAGTAGCGGTGAATCGTTGGCTCGCCCGGGCGTGAGCAGCACGACCATGCCCTTACCGGTGCCGTCGGTGGCGAGATGGATTTTGGTGATCAGCCCGCCTCTGGAGCGTCCGATGGCGTGGTCGGCGGGTTCATAGCGCGGTGACCGAGTCGGAGGCCGTGCCGGCGGCCTGTTGAGATGCGCTCGCACGATCGTGGAGTCGACCGACACGACCCAGTCCAAGTCGCCGGTGGTATCGACCAGCGCGAGCAGCGCGGTCAAGACTCGGTCGGCAGGTGCCGTCGGCGGCATAGCGGCGGTGGCGTTTCCACACGGTCTGCCGCAGTCCGAAGTGCTCGGGCAGGTCCCGCCACGGCCGGCCGGTTCGCAGTTGATACAGCATCGCTTCCACGATCAGCCGATTGTTGGCGAAGCTACGACCTACATGACCTTGGGACTTGGGCAGCAGTAACTCCAGCAACTCCCACTGCTTATCGGTTAACTGGAATCGATCACCGATCACCGTCGCTACGGCGACCATGATCCACGATCAGCCCCGAGATCGGGGCCGATCGATTCACTTCATGAGATGACAGGACTTAGTACCCACCGAGCAGCTCACCGAGCCCATCGATCTCCGGGGTGGTATCCATAGCACCGGGACCAGCTATGGAAAACTTCACGGATGTGCACGTGCGCTGTTCCGTGCCCATCAGATGGCCGATCGGGAGCGCGGTTGCGGTGATGTCGGTCACACAAAACGTCTCATTGCCCCCGATCCATGGCCGCCGGCCCGGGTTGGCTGCAGGATCTCGATCGACCGTCGGCCAACGCCTCAGAGATCGGCGACAAGGTAGGGAACGCGATGACACCACCGACAGAGAACGCGCTCGCCGCGGCCATCCGCGCGGCCTCCAGCTGCGATGCCGACCTCCATATCCTCAACAAGGACGACAACCGCTGGGACAGTCGGCCCTGGAGCGAGGTGCTGGCGCACGCCGAGGGCATCGCCGCTCATCTGCAGGACCGGGAGAGCGCGGCGGGGCCGGTGGCGGTGATCGGCGAATCGAGCTATGAAACCGTCACGATCGTGCTCGCGGCGTGGCTGGCCGGGCGCGCCTCCACCCTGCTGCCGGGGCCCAACCGCTTCACGAGCCTGGAGTCGTGGGCCGCGCGAACGACGACCCAGCTCGGCGCGTTGGGCGTGGGGCAGGTGTATTGCCAGGGCACCGCGTTACACGCGCTGAGCGGGGCCCAGGCCACCGAATCCGGCTTCCGTACAGGGGGATTCGACGAAGTCGACCTCTGGCGTACCGCGCCGCCGGGATTCGAGCCGACGCCGACAGCGGTCGATGCCGTGTCGATCTTTCAGGGCACCGCGGGGTCCACCGGTCTGCCGAAGGCCGTCGCGCTGACCGCGCCCGCCGCGCTGGCCAACGTCCGAGATGTGCTCGCGCGCCAGCAGTTTCGAGACGGCGACGTCCTGTGCAGCTGGTTGCCGCTCTATCACGACATGGGTTTGATGATGCTGCTGGCGGGATTGCTGACCGGTGCTCCGACCTGGCTCGCACCGACCTCGGCCTTCGCGAAATCACCCTTCGACTGGCTGCAGTGGCTCACCACCAGCGGCGCGACCGTCACCGCCGCACCGAATTTCGCCTACGCGCTGGTCGGCCGCTACGCGCGATTGTCGGCCGGTGCGGATCTGAGCGCGCTGCGGGTCGCCATCAACGGCGGTGAACCCATCGACGTCGCCGCGACACAGCGATTCAGCCAGCAGCTCGCGTCGGCGGGGTTCGACGCACGCGCGGTCTGCGCGTCCTACGGGCTCGCCGAGGCCACCTGTGCGCTCACGATGCCCGCGGCCGACGCCGGACTGACCTACGACGAGGTACCGCTGCCGGGCGGAACGACGCATCGGGCCGCACTGCTCGGCGCGGCGCTCGACGGTGTCGAGCTTCGGGTCGCGCCCACCACCCACAGCACCGAATTCGATGCCGTGCGCCCGGTCGGCGAGATCCAATTCCGTTCCGCCGCACAGATGATCGGGTATCACGGTGACACCCCGATCGGTGCCGGGGAATGGATCGGCACCGGCGACCTGGGCTATCTGGTCGACGACCAGCTCGTCGTCTGCGGCCGCAGCAAGGAGTTGATCACCATCGCGGGGCGGAACATCTTCCCGCAGGAGATCGAGCGCGCGGTCGTGGGTGTCGCGGGGGTTCGCCCGGGCGCCATCGCCGCGGTCAGCGGTGGCGGCGGTGGTGCACGGCGTGATCAGCTCGTCGTCGTGGCCGAGTACTCCGGCGACGACAAGACGGCCGCTCGCCGGTTGATCTCCGAACGGGTCGCGGCCGAATGCGGAGTCACGCCGGGGTTGGTGGATCTGGTTCCGGTCGGAGAACTCCCCAAGACCACCTCGGGCAAATTGCGGCGCGTGGAGATCGCGGCCGGGTATCGCTGAACCACCGGCCATTTCGCGTCACTCGGCCACGGCAACATCACCCGATCGTGCCGAAGCAGGTTATCGGCCGTCGAGGTAGCGGTCTGCGCACAGCACAGCGCCCGCGTCATCGTTGACGCGGGCGCCGTGGGATTCGTTCCGGAAATCAGTGCGCGAGCACCGGTTCCCCTTCCGCGGGCGCCGGAACCGTGTTGGGCATCAGGATCCCGGTCAGGACCGCGCCCGCCACGAAAATCGCGGTGGCCCACCAGAAGCTGGTGGTATAGCTCTCGATCTGGGCCTGCGCCGCGACCAGCGCGCTGGGCTGATGCGAACCGAGGTAGTCGGTCGCGGCCGAGGCGGCGATGGTGCTCAGCAGCGCGGTGCCGATCGAGCCGCCGACCTGCTGGCTGGTGTTGACCATCGCCGAGGCGACGCCCGCGTCCTCGTGGTACACGCCCGAGGTCGCGCCCTGGAAGGCGGTCGACATCGCGCCACCGAGGCCGAGGCCCATGAGCACCAGTGCCGGAAGGATATTGGCGACGTAGGAGCTGTCCAGGCTGATCTGGGTCAGCAGGCCCATGCCCGCCGCGGCGATCAGGAAGCCCGCGCTCACCACGATCTTCGGGCCGAGCTTGGGTAGCACCAGCGAGGGCACGGTGGTCGAGGAGATGACCATGCCCGCGACCATCGGCAGGAAGGCCAGGCCGGTCTTGATCGGCGAGTAGCCCATGCTCAGCTGCATGTAGTAGGTCAGGAACAGGAAGATCGCGAACATGCCGATGCCCATGACGAACACCGTCAGGTACGAGCCGCCGCGGGTGCGGTCGAGCACGATGCGCAGGGGCAGTAGCGGATTCGCGGCCCGGGTCTCCAGCCACACGAAGACCGCGAGCAGAACCGCGCCGCCGATCAGGAAGCCCAGGGTGACCGGGTTGGTCCAGCTGGTCGACTCGGCGTGCGAGAAGCCGTAGACGATGCCGAACAGCGCGGCGGTGACCACGAGGGTGCCCGGGATGTCGAGCTTGGGGCGTTCGGTGACCGTGTGCTTGGCCAGCAGCAGTATCGCGCCGATCAGCGCGACGGCGGCGAAGGCGAGGTTGACGAACATCACCCAGCGCCACGACGCCCATTCGGTGAGCATGCCGCCCAGCAGCAGGCCGATGGCGCCACCGGCGCCGGCGACCGCGCCGAAGATGCCGAAAGCCTTTGCCCGCTCGGACGGTTCGGTGAAGGTGACGCTCAGCAGCGACAGGGCCGCGGGCGCGAGCAGCGCGCCGAACACGCCCTGGCCGACGCGTGCGGCGACCAGCATCTCGAAGCTGGTGGCGGCGCCGCCGATGGCGGAGGTGACCGCGAAACCGACGAGGCCGACGATGAAGGTGTTGCGGCGGCCGAACAGGTCGCTGAGGCGACCGCCCAGCAGCAGGAGGCTGCCGAAGGCCAGCGCGTAGCCGGTGACCACCCATTGCCGGTCGCCGTCGCCGAAGCCGAGGTCCGCCTGTGCCGCGGGCAGCGCGATATTCACGACGGTCGCGTCGAGTACCACCATGAGCTGTGCGACGCCCAGAACGGCGAGCACCCACCAGCGCAGAGCATGCGAGCCGCGGCGGCCCGAATCCGTCTTCTCGGGGGCGGGTGCCCCACGGTCGTACGTGGTTGTCATGAGTCCCCTTGGTGTCGAAGCATGATGCGGAGGGCGATACTCCGCTTATCGAGTAAGCTAGCACCATAACGGAGGTGAGTCCTCCACTTAGTCTCGCGCGTCTCATCGGGAGGCACTTGTGAACCACACCACTACCGGGTCCCCACCTCGGCGTTTGCGCGCCGACGCGGCCCGCAATCAGCGCCGGATCGTCGAGGCGGCCCGCGAGCTCTTCGCCGATCGCGGACTGGAGATCTCCCTCGACGACGTGGCCGAGCGCGCGGGCGTGGGAATCGGGACGGTCTACCGCCGCTTCACCGGCAAGGACGAATTGATCGCCGAGGTCTTCGCGGCGAATGTCGGCGAGTTCGCGATCGCCGCCGAGACCGCGGCCGCCCACCCCGATCCCTGGGAGGGGCTGGTGCAGTTCTTCGAATACGCGTGCACGCACCTGGCGACCAACCGCGGTCTCAGCGAAGTGATGCTGGAACTCGATAACGATCTCGACGACCTGGCCGAGATGCGCAATCGCATCAAGCCGGTGATCTCGGCGGTGGTCGATCGCGCCCGCGCGGCGGGCGTGATCCAACCCGAGATCGAGCCCTCGGACATCTTCGCCCTCGTCCACATGGTCGATTCCCTGGCCGAGTTCGCCCGACCCGTGAACCCCGACCTCTGGAAGCGCTACGAGGCCGTCATCCTCAACGGGATCCGCGCCGACGCGACCCCGCGCAGACCACTGACCGTGCCGCCGTTGACCGACGAACAGGTCGAGCAGGCGAAGTCCCACATCTGCACGGGCCGCAAACGCTGACGAACTGATTCGATTGCAAGGCAATGGAATTGGGGGCGCGCGCGATCGGTTCGAACGGACCCGCTGTGAAACGTCACCATTTACAGTTCTCGCGTGGCCGGCGGCGCGTCCGGCCTTCGCCTCCGGAAAGGTCTTCTCCCATGCGTTATGTCGTAGCCGCGGCCGGGGTGGCCGGCGCGTTGTTCGCGGGAATGGGACCCGCTGCGGCCGCACCCCTGACGCTGATCGAGAACGCGGATGGCGCGGCGTCCGTCCACCGGTCGGCGGTCGCCGGCGAAGGATCGAGCGGTTCCGCCACCGCGGTGCTCAACGGGTCCGTGGCGAGCGGTTCGGCCCAGAACGGCGCGGATCTGTTCCGGAAGTCGCTGTGCACGATCAGCTCGGGCCGCCCGACCCCGCCGGGCACGGTTCCGATCTGCTGACGCGGCGGGGCTATTGCACGGACCACGCTCAGCGCGGGCGCGAGGACGCGGATATTCCTCGTACACACAGCGTCACGGCTGTCGCGATCGCGTGTTCTTTCGGGACCCGGCACCCACCGTCCACCCAGTGCTGGGCGGTGAAGCGGCAGATGCCCATCAGGCCGGCCGCGACCAGGCGAGCCTGATCGAGGTCGGTGTGGGGGTCGCGGGCCAGAAAACCGGCTACCGCGTGCACGCAGTCGTCGATCGCGCGATCCGTGCAGCCGCGCACGGCGGGATCGTGCTGCAACTCGGTATCGAAGATCATTCGGAAGCTGTCGGGGTCGTGTTCGACGAAATCGAAGTAGACCCCTACCGCCGCGCGCGCTCGGCCGAGGCCGTCGGTTCGGGCATCCACGGCCTGCCGGACCTCGGACACCAGCCGATCCACGTGTACCTGCAGCACCACCGAATACAGGTCGGCCTTGCTCGGAAAGTGTTTGTACACGATCGGTTTGCTGATTCCGGCGCGGACCGCGATCTCCGACATCTGCGCCGCGTGAAACCCGCGGCGGCCGAACACTTCACAGGCGGCGGTCAGCACCCGCCGCTGTTGCGCCTCGCGGCCCCCGGCCATCGCGTCGATCACAGCATCGACGTGCCCGCGCGCCGGCGGCGGCGCATGTCGGCCATGAGGGCGTTCATGGGGAACAGCCGGGCGGTCCGCGGGAGCGTGCCGTGGGCGGTCCCGATCATCCGCAGCGCTCGGGTGAGGAGTTGTTCGTCGGCATCGCTCCAGGACATTCCCAGCTGTTCCCGAATCTGCGGGGGCAGCAGGCCGGTGACGATGAACCGGTGCACGGGGGCCAGGAGCGGACGGATGGGAAGCTTGCTCACCTTCAGATCGATGAGCAGGTTGAAGTAGTCACGGGTGCGGTCGTCGATGGTGTGAGCTGCCAGGTTGGTGTTCCAGTACTCCTCGAAGGCGGCCCGGTCGGCGGGCCACATGTCGGGCCGCATCTGCAGGGTGGTGCCGAGCCTCGCGCAGTACTGATAGAACACGTCCGCGGTGTCCGCATCGAGCGAACCGTGCATGCGCTCATGGAGATCCGCCATTCCCCAGTACAGGCAACCGGCGACCCACAGCTGCAGTTTCGGGTCGAAGGCGTTGTACTTGGATTCGGCGCCGGGGGCCGAGCGAATCGAGCGATGGCTGCGGTCGACCTCCATGCGGTAGGCGTGGCGCTCGTCCTCGGAGCCCATGAGCGCGACGGCGATGTAGGTGAGGGTGGTCCGCAGCCGCTTCCACGGGTGGATATCCGCGCGGCCGCTTTCGACCGTGCTCTCCATGACCCCGTAGGCGACGGGCTGGAGGCTCAGCTGCAGCACCACGTTGGCCATACCGCCGAGGAGCGTGGAGATGCCGTCGAAGAAGTCCTCGATGTCGAAGTCGTCCACGGTGCCGTAGCGGCAGGTTGTGGCCGGCTGGTGCCGGATCGAGTCGACGGCTGCGGTCATCGTCAGTACCTCTCGTGAAAAGATGAGAAGATTGTGTTCCAATCCTCTCACGAGAGGTTACCGATCTTGAACGACGGAAGGAAACCGGGGCCGGATCGGGACGCGCGGTCGCACCGGCGCCCGGTGTCAGCGCACTCGGTCGTCCGCGGCCAAATAGGTGATGGCGAGGTCGCGGCGGGCGATGCCGGCCCGGCTCTCCCGGATCGGGCCGATCGCGGCGGCCAGCTCACGGTAGGTGAGATGGTCGGCCGGGTGCAGGCCGTCGGCGGGGTGGAAATCGACAGTGGCGGTAGATGTTCCAGCGGCGGTGGCGATGATCAGCCGGTAGCGCAGCGGCACGGTGGCGGTGCCGTGCGTGCGAATCGAGCGGTAGGCGGTTCGATCTCCCAAGGAGTGCAGTGCGCCGGAGTCGGTGGATACGACGGTCGCGGATTCGAACCGTTCGTATCCGAACGCCGCCTCGTCCAGCACGTCCAGACCATCGGCGTAGAACGCGGGCAACGCGTCTTCGGGCACGGTGTTCCACGGGAACACAAGGTCTCCGGGCAGGTCGATCTCCTCGACCAGTTCGATCCTGGTGATCTCGCGGGCGGCGGCCGCGAGCGAACGCGTCAGCCGCGCCGCGACCGCGGATCCGAAGCCGCCGGTGGCATGCAGCGTGGATCCGCCCGCCCGGCAGGCCCGGCGCATCTCGTCCAGCGGCAGCGCCCGTAACGCGAGCGCGGTGATCACGTCACGGCCCGCCTCGAGCTGGGCGATGATCTCATCGACATCGGAGGTCAGGTGGATCACCACCTCGGACGAATCCGGTTCGGTGACAAGGACATCCGGGTTTCGAGAGAAGCGGTCGGCGATCGGTCCGGTGCCGAGCACCGCGATGGGCGTGATCATGGTGTCTCCACACGGAGTCGGGGGCTCAGGTCCGGCATGACGATGCCCGGCGGCGCGGCACACAGGTCGGGGATGACGTCGAGCATCGCTTTGACCGAGATGTCGGTGACCGCCGACCAGTCGCCGTCGTAGGAGTCCGCGTCCAGTTCGTTGCGCATCTCGATGCGGGCGGGGTCGCCGTCGAGGGTGATGACGTGTCCGCCGGACAGGCTGGCGGGATGATCGGGGCCGAGGTGGGCGTTGCCCGGACCCACGTGCCAGCATTCGGCATTCGTCATGAACAACCGGTCGCCGAGGTAGCCGCGGTAGCTCATGTGGATCGCGCCGACCGTTCCCGGCTCGATCACGCTGCCGCCCGCTTCCACCCGGGTCCGCGCGGGCACGGGGTAGACGTGCCGTTCCACCCGGACCTCGTCGGCGCTCGCGCCGAACAGGGAGTGCGCGACGGCGGCGAGCACCGCGTCGAAGTAGAAGTGCTGCATGAGCGCGATGGCGTGATCGGAGTCGACCGCGTCCAGCGGCATGCCGAAACCGAGGCTGGCCAAACCACCCCACATGCCGTCCGGCGCCGCGGACAGGTCGCCGACCTCGAGGAATTTCACCTCGCGGACCTCGTCCAGCAGGCCGGCCAGGCGCAACAGCACCTGTTCGACCATCAGGCCGGGGTGTAATCCGGTGCCGTGCAGCGAGACTCCCCCGCGTACGCACGCCTCGTGGAGCCGTGCGCCCGAGGCCCGGCGCGGGATGGCGCGGTCCACCAGCGGCTCGGCGAGCCGGTCGAGCAGTGGTCGCGCCGGCCGTACCGGGCTCGAATCAACCACTCGCATAACGGTTCGCAATGCTGCCAGGGCCTTGGGTAGCTGCGGTCCGAACGCGTCGCCGGTGACCCGCATTCGCGAGACGGTTCCCAATACTTCTAGCGGAGAACGTGATTCGGACAGCCAGGTGGCCATGGCGGGGTTGTGGTACGACGCCGCGGAGACCACGTTCTTTCCGGAACGCAGCAGGTCGAGCACGTCGGCGTCCGCACCCTGGACCAGTGCCGGGGTGGTCGGCGTGTGCACGACGCAATCCGCTTCCAGGGCAAGGATTTCCGCCTTCGAGGTGGTGGCGGTGACACCCACCGGCGGCAGCCCGGCCAGCTCGCCGATGTCGCGACCGTGTTTGTGCGGGCTGAACACCTTCACCCCCACGACCTCGAAATCGGGCGATTCCAGCGCGGTGCGCAGGGCCCGCCCGCCCATGTCGCCGGGACCCCAGATGATCAGTCGATACGGACGTTTCACAACCGCCTCCTGCCGTTGGCGATAGTTCTAACACGGCGGCGGATGAGAAGGATAGGCTTTGATCTTCTAATATTCTCAGCGATCGTGGGAGGTTCGCCGAGCCCAGGTCAGCGGGTCGAAGCCGACAGCACGGCTACTCCGCGAAGCAGCGCAGAATGCCCGGCATGGACCTGCGCCCTGAGCTGATACCACCCGTCGTGGACCGTCGGCGTCTCACCGAGATAGGCGCCGAGATCGAGCGAATCGCGACCCTGATCCGCGCGGGCGGTCCCGCCGAGGAGGCGGTGGCCGCGTTCAACGCCGCCACCGGTCACACCTACACGTTCCTCGATTTCACCGAGTATCACGGTTCTCGGGATCTCGACGATTTCGCCCGCGAGGCCGCCCGTCCGTCCCACCCCCGCTTCCCCGGGATCACCCGCTCCGACCTCGTTGCCGTGGTCGAACGAATCCTGGCCGCCGACGACGAAACCGACTATTACCTCCTGGTTTTCACGACCAACGTCCCCCACCCCCGCGCGGCCGACCTGATCTACCACCCCCGGCACGACGACCTCACAGCCGCCTCGATCGTCGACGAGGCACTCGCCTACCGCCCGATCGAGCTGTGATCAGGGCGTCTCCCGGTCGGGCGCACCCTGCTTTGATCATCATCGAGCGGGTACGCCAGACTGCCGATCGATGACGAATGACAAAGCCGGGGAAGGGATGCCGCACGTGAAGAAGACCGACAGCACCATCATCCGGGAGTTCGTGGTGGCGGACGCCGAGGCCGGTCCCTACGGAATTACCACGGGCCCGGACGGCGCGCTGTGGCTCACCCTGGCCCACAGCGGCGAGATCGCACGAATGACCGTCGATGGCACCCTCGTCCGTTATCCGACCGGCTCCGCCGGCTCGCGGCCGACCGTCATCGCCACCGGCGTGGATGACGCACTGTGGTTCGCCCGAACTGGTGACGATCACATCGGGCGCATCACCACCGACGGTGTCGCCACGGCGTTCAGCGTGGCGCCGGGCGCCGGCCCGTTCGGAATCTGCGCCGGACCGGACGGGGCGATGTGGTTCACCGAGATGAACACCGACCGGATCGGCCGCGTCACCCCCGACGGTCGGCTGACCCATTTCGACCTTCCCGCCCGCGGCGGGTTCCCGTCCATGATCACCGAGGGTCCCGACGGCGCACTGTGGTTCACCCTCAACCAGGCCAACGCGATCGGACGCATCGATCTCGCGGGCAACATCACCCTGCACCCGCTGCCCGGCCAGGGCGCGCCGGTCGGAATCACTCGCGGTCCCGATTCGGTATGGTTCGCCGACATAGCCGCCGGCCGGGTCGGCGCCATCGATCCCACCGGCACGATACGGATGTTCCCCCTACCCGATCCGACGGCCAAACCCCACGCCGTCACCGCGCTGGACTCCGGCGACTGCTGGTTCACGGAGTGGGGAGCCAACCGCCTCGGACGGATCACCCCAACCGGTGTAATCACCGAATATGACCTGCCCACAGCAGGATCCGAGCCACACGGCATCACCGTCGGCCCCGACGGTGCGGTGTGGGCGGCGTTGGAAGTCGGCGCCGTGGCCCGCACCGAACCGTAGTCGGCACATCAACCGATGACATCCGAAGCTGACCGACGAGCGATCCTCGACGTACGCACGATCTTCGATCGAACCGCCGCTGCCGGCTGGAGACCAGAATCCGTAGCCCCGGCGACAGACGAACAGATCAACGACTGGGCCGCCTCACAGGGCTGCAACGCACTTCCCGCGAGCGTCCGGGAGATCATGCGCCTGCTGGGCTCGAACCCCGGGATATGGCTTCGCGGAAGCTTGTTCGGCATCACCAGGGTTGGCGCGGCATCCAAGAAGTCGGCGACGACCGCCCGTCCGGGACAGGACGTCGAGTTGGTCGAGTTGGTCGACTCGGCTGGCATGCTCGTCCTCGTCGAACACCAGGCATACCTCTACAACGTCATAGATGGGAACGACCTCCACGACCCGAACCCGCCCGTCTGGATTATCGATGGCGCCATTCCCGCGCAGATCGGATGGGGTTCGGTAACAGACTGGTTCGCCGGTGCGGCGCCTTCGATGAGTGAATACCGCTCCAGGGCAAGGCTGCTTCACAAGATCGGAAAAGATATTCCCACCTGGTGGGGAAAGCACTTCGACATCGACCGCATCAACTCTCCGGAATAGGAACCCTGCACCGGACCACCCTCGAACTCCGGATCGTGACCGCGGGCCACGGCCGAACCGGGCCCGCACGACACGAAGCGGCCCGCACACCGAATGATGTGCGGGCCGTGGGTTTTCCGGCGAAGAGTGACCTGTTCCTTTGTCAGGCTTCGGGTTCGGGATCCTGGCGATTCCACGCCAGGACCATCCCCGGCGTGCAGCCGCCGGCGAGCAGGGTCGCCAGCACCATGACACCGCCGGCGTAAGCCGACTGGAAGCTGTTTACGTCCGGGACCAGCGACGACACGAAGATCAGGTAGAACACCGGCGGCAGGGCCAGGGTCTGGGTGACCGTCAGGCCAATGGAACGAGCCGTGTCGCGCTGGGAGATCTCCAGCTCGTCCAGGGTCGCGCTGGGCGCGGAGTCCTGTACCTGCGACACGATCCGCAGCATGCCCCACGCCGGGATGAAGACCACCGTGGCGGGCAGCAGGGCCAGCGCCGCGGGGCGCACATCGAAGGCGCACAGCAGGCCCGCGACGAACATGACCGCGATCGCGGACGCCACCGTCACGACCAGCGCGCGCCGGCGCGACCTGGTCCGCCAGCCGGGCAGCATGCCGGACAGCCGTTGCTCCTGAATCAGCCAGCGCCGCAACCGATAATCCCGGTACCGATCGATCAGGTCGTTGGTCATGGTGGTCATGGCCGTCCTTTCGTGTACATCTCGGCCGCGAGCGGCGTGAACTCCGACCGCGCGAACACGGCCTCGATCGGCAGTTCGAACACCTCGCAGATCCGCATCGCGAGATCCAGGCTCGGGTAGTGATCGCCCCGTTCCAGCGCACCGATGGTCTGCACGTTCACGTTGACCGCGTCGGCCAGCGCCGCCCGGCTCATCTTGTGCACCGCTCGCAGCACCGCGATCCGGTTGTAGATCGGTAGGGTTTCTCCCCTTCTGACAGGACTCACACAACACAGTGTTGTAAAAACCCAACATCTTGTCAAGCAAGAACAACCCGGCCGGGACGGGATACGGGCCGAAACCTAGTCGGAGCTCGGCTCCGCGGGACGGAGCCCGCTCACGATCTCGTCGACGAGCAGCACGCTGGCCAGGCCGTGCGCATGCTTCTCGCGCCGGACGAGCGAAACCATGTTGTTGCTGAACGCGTCTCGCACCGGCCGGTAGACCAACCGGCCGTCCCGGAGCTCTTCGGCGATGTCGAACTCACTGAGGAAAGCGATCGCGTCGCCGGACATCGCGAGATGCTTCATCGTCTCGATGGAGTTGGTGTGGAACGCGGGCTGCACGTCGAGACCGGCCTTGGCGAACGCCTCGGCGACGATGCCGTGGATGACCATCGACCGGTCCGCGAAGATCAGCGGAAACGGGGTGCAGCGAGCCAGGGTGACCGTGTCCATGCCGACCAGCGGATGATGTTGCGAGACAACGACTCCCAGCTTGGTGTTCATCTGCCAGCACACCTCGATCCGCGTCGAGGACGGGACGTTGAACGCGAGCCCGATATCGGCTTCGCTGTTCTCCACCGCGCGCAGGACCTCGAGCGTCGTCATCGTGCGGATCGAGATCCGGATCTGCGGATGCCGGAAGTGGAACGCGGCCGCGGCGGTGGCGACCAGGCCGCTGGCCAGACCGGTCATGGTGGCGATCACGACCTCGCCCGTGCCGAGCGCGTGCAGATCGCGAATGTCCGCGACCGTCTCGCGATACTGCCGCAGCGTCAGCCGGATGTGCGCCAGCAGCGCTTCCCCGGCCGGGGTCGGGCGCATGCCCCGGGGTAGCCGCTCGAACAGCGGCTGACCGAGTTCGGCTTCCAGGAGCAGGATTTGGCGGTTGATCGCCGACGGCGCGACGTGGAGTTCGGCGCCGGCCGCCCGAATGGAGCCCAGCCGCGCCACCTCGTCGATGTAGTGCAGCATTCGCGAGTGGAGCATCGCGTTACCTCCCAGACATACCGTTCGAAAATAGAGTACAGGTTGCGCGAAAACGAATGCTTGTCAGCAACGGTCGCCATCGAGTTCTATCGAAACAGGTCGAGAAGCCAGTCGAATCACCCTCCCGACCTGCAAGTACGTGAGCTCCGAGGTGAGGATCCGCCATGCCCCCATTCGATTCGCAGACCGACGACCGATCGCCTTCCGCCACGGTCGTTTCCGCACACGACGAACACGTTCGAACGATCTTCGGCATTCTCACCGGCGAGCGCGCGGCCGATCTGCTGCTGCGCGATATCCATATCGTCGACGTGCACACCGAATCGGTGTATCCGGGCTCGCTGCTCATCCACGGACAGCGCATCATCGCCACGAATCCCGACGAATCGATCGTCCGATTCCGCGAAACCTTCGACGGCGAGGGCCTTTACGCTATTCCGGGCCTGATCGACGCCCACCTGCATTTCGAATCCCAGCTCGCCCACCCCGCGGCCTTCGGCGAAGCCATCGTGCCGAGCGGAACGACCACCGTGTTCGGCGAAACGCTCGACTTCGCCAGCGCGGCGGGCGACGAGGCGCTGGACGCGGTGAAAGTCCTCTTCGCCGACCACGACAAACTGCCGTACCGGCTCTACGCCTTCGCCCCGGGCAAGAAAACCTCACCCGAGGTCACCGAGGCGATGCTCGGCATGGATCCCGTGATCGGACTCGGCGAACTGGCGCACCTGTCCTACATGACCGGCAACGCCGACGACTTCCGCAAATCGGCGCTGGGCCGCGCGAACGCGGGTGTCGTGAACTGCCACTGGGGCGTCACCGCGCTCTCGGACACGCTGCTGAACTACATGCCCGCGATCGGCGTCGACAACAACCACGATGTCTGGAACGAGGACGACATCGAGAAGAGCCTGCGCTACGGCTTGAACACCCAGATCAAATTCGGAGTCGGCAGCCCGGAGGTCATTCGAACGATGTTGCGCGCCATCGTGAAACGCCGCTGGCCCGCCGAGAACTTCCAACTCTGCGCGGACAACATCTCGGTGGACCGAATCCTGCGGCAGGGGCATATCGACTGGGTCATCTCCCTGGCGATCGACATGGGAATGCCACCCATCCAGGCGATCAAGATGGGCACGCTGTACACCGCGCGCTCATTTCATCGGGACCGCGACCTCGGCTCGCTCAGCCCCGGACGATTCGCCGACATCGTCCTGACCGACAGTCTCTCCAGGATCGATCCGCGCTACGTGTTCAAGGGCGGGCGGCTGGTCGCCAAGGACCGCAAGCTCATCGACCCGGTCGCCATCGACTACTCGGCCCTGGCCAAGGATCCCGTCCCCGGCCTCGACGGCCTGCGCGCCGAGCACCTCGACCTCACCCCGATCGAACTCTCGGCCGACGGTGACCTGGCCAAAGTCCTGCTCTTCGACGTGTACGGGCGCGGGCATCTCGCGTTCGCGCGGGAGATCTGGGTGCCGTTCCGCGACGGGCGAGTGGTGCCCGAACACGACGGCGTGCGACTGAACCGCATCTCGGTGGTGCAGCGGTACGCCGAGGGCGAGCGGCACGTCGTCAACGGGCTGTTCCAGGGCGTCTCGATCACGGACGGCGCGGTCTCCGTCTGCTGGCCGGCGCCAACCTCGTACTTCGTGGTGGTCGGTGACGACAGCGCCGAAATGCTGCGCAGTCTAGGGCAACTCGACGCCCTGGTCGGCGGATGCGTGGTGACCGCCGGCGGGCAGCGCAGAGCCGCGCTGCCGCTCGAGTTCTACGGCGTGATGGCCGATATGGACCTCGCCGAACTCGTCGGCGCGACCCGTGCGATCGACGACGCGCTGGCCGGACTCGGGAACGAGAACGAGGGCGAACCGGTCGTCAACAAGCTGCTCACCCTGTTCATCTCGCTGGACCGATTCGGTTTCATGAAGTAGCACGCGGGTGCCGAGATCCTCTAGACCACAAGACAACTCGTCGCGACGACACGAACGAGGGAATGCGACCGCAATGCTGCACGACACCGACACGGAAGTCGCCGATACCGGCAACAAGGTGCGCCGCTGGATCACCTACGTCGCCGGAATCTACGTACTGACGCTGGGGCTGAGCCTGGCCATCCGGGCGGGGATAGGAATCTCGCCGCAGAGCAGCCTGACTCGAACCATGACGCTGGTCTTCCCCGGACTCACCCAGGGCAATGTCAACCTCATCCTCGAACTCATCATGCTCGGGCTGACCTTCCTGGTCTGGCCGCGCGCCTTCAAGACCGGCCATCTGCTCTCGATCATCCCGGCCCTGGTCCTGGCCCTGCTCCTGGATGTCAATCTCGCGCTGACCGGCTGGATTCACATCGGCCCGTATCCGGCGAAGGTCGCGCTGCTGGTCTTCGCCGACGCGCTGCTCGCGCTCGGGCTGTTCCTGATGATCCGCGCGAATCTGGTCCTCATGCCGATCGACCTGTTCGTCAACACCATCGCGAACCGGACCGGCTGGAAATGGGGAAACATCAAGACGGCCTTCGACTGCACCCTGCTCGCCCTCTCCGCGACGATCGGCCTGGTCCTGCTCGGCGCACCGCACTTCATCCGCGAGGGCACGATCATCAACGCGATCCTGGTCGGCCAGTACGTGCGCCTGTACTTCTTCCTGTTCCGGAAATACACGGCGCGCCAAGCTACTTCAGCCACGGCGGACTGAACGGCCGGACCTCCGCGTCCGATTCCGGCGGCGCCCGCTCACCCGGGCGCCGCTCGACTCATGCACGCCGGCTGACGTCCACACCCCGGCCCGGCCGCCAGTGCTCGATCACAAGGAGTTCGGTGACCTCGTCGACACGGGTGAAGACCACGCCGGTCAGGTCGAGGCGGTAGTCGTGGACACCCGGCGGAGAACCGAAGGCCGCCTTCGCGGGACCGATGATCTCGACCGCGACGCCCATCACCTTCGCGTCACCGTCACCGGGGTGGGCGTGTATCGCGCAGCGGCCGTCGCGCCGCAGGTCGGCGGCTTTCACCGCGCCGGGCATCGAGCCGAACATCAGGTCCGCCCCGAGGAACTCCACCTCCGAGCCGCTGACCCGCGGCGCGCCGTCCCGCCGCAGGGTCGCCAGCACATGGGTCTTGTGCGCCTCGAACCGCTCCCGCACCCGCGCCGCCAGGTCGGGTGCCTCACTCGCGAATTGATCCCAGGTTGCCATGGGGCCAGCATGTCAGCGGCCGCCGACAGATCGCGGCGGCCTACCGTCGGGCTCGGCCCCGCCGAAGCGTCGGGAACACGCTGTGTCCAGCGGCAATTCGCGCGCCCGGGCACGATTCTCAGCTCTCCGGGGCGGCGGCGGGCGAGCGTCGGCGATGTTCGATCACGGTCCCGATCGGGCCGCTCACCACGAACAGCAGCAGGAACCACAGACCGATCTGCGGGAACGCCAGGCCCAGCAGGAACGCGACGACCGCCGTCGCGGCGGCGACCGCCGAGGATTGCACCGACGGGTCGGTCACGTCCGCGCGCAGCGCCGGGGACGCGGCGATCACACAGCGCTGAATCAGCAACGCCAGCAACGAGACCGCGATGGTGCCGAGGTACAGCGCTATCGCGTCCCGGCCGAAACCGGTGCCGGAGGAGATCAATTCGGTCGGCACGGGCAGGAACACGATGCTCATCAACCACAGCAGGTTCGTCCACAGCAGCGCCCCGTTGTAGCCGCGAAGCGTGCGATACAGCCCGTGGTGCAGCAGCCAGAGCCGGTAGATCACCGCGAAACTCACCACGAACGCCACCAGATCGCTGCGATGGTCGGCGAGCAGCTCGCGCAACCCGGTGTCCCCCGCGTCCTTCACCACGTCGACCAGCGGCAACACCAGCAGGGTCGCCGCGATCGCCACCACCGCGTCGCTGAAGTTGACCAGCCGCTCGAGCCCCCGGTGCCCTTCCATTCCCGCATTCTCCCCCGGCACCGCCGCGCGGGCTACCGCGCCGCCCGGCCTAGGAAGCCACCGCGCCCTCCTCGACCACCTCGGCGATCGCGCGGCGCGGGGTGAACGGGAGCGGGGCGGCCGTGCGGGGCGCCCAGCCGATCCGGATCATCGTCTGGGCGAACGCGCAGTCGTGCAGGACCTCCGAGCGCAGGGCCACACCCAGTTCGAGGATCCCGAGGGGCTCGGACTGGATACAGCTGGCCAGGCCCAGGCGGGTCGCGGTCAGCAGCACCGCGGACACGGCCTCGCCCGCGCGCACCCGGGCCTGGATGTCGTCGGCGGGGGTACCGACCACGAACCATTGCGCGCCGTCGACCACGTCGGCGGGATCGGCCAGCTCGGGATCGGCGAACGCGCGCAACAGGATCTCACCATCCTCGCGGACGGGCGGGGTGTTGGCGGCGGGTACGCCGTCGGCGGCGCCGTGCCTGCCGCTCCAGATGGTGATCTCGCGCTGGTAGGCGCCGTCGCGGGCGTGCCGGGCGACGGCGGTGTGCGTGGCCTCGGACAGCGCGCACCGCAACTGCGGGGGCACCAGCCGCGCGGCGGCGCCGAACGCGGGAGCCACCGAGCTGATCTCGCGCAGCAGGGCCGGGCTCACCGGGCGATCGTCATAGCTCCGCCGATCCGACTGGCGGTGCATGATGGCCGCGGCCAGCTCGATATCGGTGGCGGTCGCCGCGCGGGGCACCGCCGTGACCACGGCCAGCAGATCGGGATCCCCGGGGTCGGGAACGTAGCGCACCTCGGCGTGCCGGCCGAGCATCGACAGTGTGACCCGCAGATGATGCAGCGCGGCCCCGCAACTCATGACCAGGGCGCGCCCGGTCGGGTCGGTGGCCGGCAGGTGCCGGGAGGTGTCGGCGTACAGATACACCGCGTCGTCGCTGACGCGCCAGCGCCACGGCTGGGTGTTGTGGATCGACGGTGCCCGGACTGCCATGTCGATCGCGGTTTCGAAGGCCTGGTGCAGCGTCGGCTTGTCGATCATTCATCGCTCTTTCCGAGTCGGTAACCGGTGATCGGTTGTCCGTTTCTGAACAGCTACGTTCAAGGAAACCCGGATTCGAGCCCGCGGCACTCGTAATAACTGACAAGGTCCGGCCGGAGGGGTTGTCAGTTATTGGGTCGGGACCAGCCGAGTTCGCGGTAGCGCAGGGCCCACCACACCTGGAAGGCGATCTCGGGATCCTTCAGGCTCACCCCGGTCAGCTCCTCGAACCGGGCCAGGCGATAGCGCACGGTGTTGTGGTGCAGGTACATCCGATTCGCGGTCTCGGAGGCGTTCATCCCGGCCGAGAGATAGCACTCGACGGTGTCCAGGATCGGTGAGGCGTCGTCGTCACGAACGGACTCGAGATAGCGCTCGGCCAGGGCCGCCCCGACCTCGACGTCACCCACGACCGCCGCCCGCATGCTGAGATCGATCAGGGTGTGCCGACCGGGCCGGGCGAACAGTCGCGCGGTCTCGGCGACCCGGCCGGCGATGCGAATGGATCGGGGCAGTTCGTCGAGCTCGACCCGGGGGCCGATCCCGAGGAACTCGTCGTCGACCTCCGGGCCCGTGGGCCCGCTGAAGAATCCCACGACGTCTCCGTCGAGCAGCGCGGTCAGCCCCTGCGGCGGGCGGCACGCGGGCTGCTGCCGAATCCGCCATTCGGTGTGCTCGGGTTCGGTGCTGATGGCCCGGAACGCCGCGTAGCGCTGGTCCAGCCGCAGCCCGAGGTACTGGGCCTGGCCGCGCAGCTCGTCGATCCCGAACCGGCCCGCCAGGATGCCCCGCATCAGATCGTCGCGCAGGCCGTCGCGCCGGCGCTGGATCTGCGCGGCGGTGTCGCGATGTCCGGCGCTCAGCGCGACGGTCGCGGCGTCGGACACCCGCAGCAGCGCGACCAGCACGTTCATGAGCGTCGACCCGGGCCGGTCGACCCAGATCTGATTGCGCCCGACGCGTTCGATGATCTCGGCGATCATGATCTGCCACCCGCGCAGCACCGCCTCGAGGGGGACGCCGAGCCGGGCGCGGATGGCGCCGTACTCGTGGAACTGCTCGATCTCCGGCTCGGTCAGCTCGCGGCGCTCGCGCACCGCCGAGTCCAGTCGCATCAGCGCCGCGGCGAGCGACGGCACGGTGTCGGCCTCGTCGATATCGGCGTACGCGGGTATCTCCCGGCGGAATCGCTGCCACAGCTCCCCGGCCAGCGTCTCGGAGCCCGCGATGTCGAAGTCGGTCACCGCCGGCTCGTCCGCCCGGGTTCGGCGTCCGATCGTCCTGTGCGGGAACGTGATTCAGTCGTGAGTAGCGTGCCGCGATCGTCCATCGGAAACTCCGCAACGTCGAGGTGGCCGGAACCGGGATGTACCCCAGCTTGCCATCCGATCACCGTGACGAGTGGAGGCAGCGCCGGTCAGGCCTCCGGCCAGTTGTGTTCGAGCCCGGTGATGATGAATTCGATCTTGAGATCGGTCAGGCCGCGCTGCTGCCACGAGTCCTGCGGCTGCAGGATGCTCGACTTGTCCGCGAGCGCCCGGCGGACCTGATCCAGGCCGGTGGCGCCGCTGGGGTCGGTCGTGCGCATGGTCTGCACACCGAGGTGGCAGGCGAAGACGGTGTCGCCGAGGAAGTCGAGCGCGAAACTGGTCTGCCCCGGGGTGATGCCGTGGCCGGCCAGATGCGCGCCGTACGCCTCGAGCACCTCGGTGATGCGGGTGAACGCCGGTGCGTAAGAGTAGACCACCAGCGGCAGCCGGGGATTCTCCTCGCACATGCGCCAGCACTCGTTCGCCCACTGCCGCAACGTTTCCCGCCAATCCATGCCGGGCTCGGGCAGCGCGATCGTGGCGGCGATGGCGTCCAGGCAGGCCACGACGATGTCGTCGCGGGAGGGATAGAGGCGGTAGATCGCGGGTGCGCCGACGCCGATCCGCTCGGCGATCGCGGCGAGGGTGAAGGTGTCCAGGCCCTCCTCCATGGCGGCCCGGACGACATCTTCGCGGCCGAAGGCGGGCTTGCGGCCCACCTTCTTGCCGGCGGCCCAGCGCGGTGCGCTCACGCCGGAAGCTCGCCGGCTGCCCGGTCGGGGGCGGCTGGGTCGACGGGCTCCGCGCTGGGTTCGCTCATGGATGTCAGGCTAGTGGTTGGCGAGTTGCCAACCCTTCGCACTGTGCAGGTGATCCCAGAATGTGGCGTATGTGCCTCCGGCGGCCAGCAGTTCGGCGTGCGTGCCCCGCGCGACCACGGCGCCGGCGCCGTCGAGCTGGACGATCAGGTCGGCACGGGCGATGGTGTCCAGGCGGTGGGCGATGACGATGACCGTCGCCCGTTCGCGCAGCCGCTCGATCGCGGCGACGACGTGCGCCTCGTTCTCCACGTCCAGGGCCGAGGTCGCCTCGTCGAGCAGCACGATCGGCGCCTGCTTGAGCAGCGCCCGCGCGATGGCCACGCGCTGGCGTTCACCTCCGGACAGCGCGCGCCCGCCCTCGCCGACGCGCGAGTCCCAGCCGTCGGGCAGCCGTTCGGCGATCTCGCGCACCCCGGCCAGTTCACCCGCGCGGCGGATCTCGGCCTCGGTGGCGTCCTCGCGCCCGACCGCGATATTGGCCGCGAGGGTGTCGTCGAAGAGGTAGACGTCCTGGAACACCAGGGACAGCTGCGCCATCAACTGCTCACCGCTCTGCTCGGCGACCGGGACGCCGCCGACCCGGACCGTACCGGCGTCGACGTCGTAGAACCGGCTGATCAGGCGCGCCATCGTGGTCTTGCCGCTGCCGGACGGCCCGACGAGCGCGACCATGGAATTCGCGGGCACGCGCAGCGACACCTCGCGCAACGCCGGTGCGGCGCCGGGCGCGTAACCGAAAGTGACACCGTCGAATTCGACCGAGCCGGGCGCGGTGAGCACGGCGGGCGCGGCCGGTTCGGGTAGCGGTTCGGCGGTGAGCACCTCGTCCAGCGCGTCGAGCAGCGGGCGCCGCGATTCCAGCGCGATGGCGGCCTCGGTGATGGCCGACACCGTGGAGGAGAACCGCAGCGCCAGACCGATGAAGGCAAGGGCGGGAACGGGTTCCAGGGTTCCGGCGACCGCCAGCGAGCCCGCGGCGCTGATCAGCGCGACGACCACGCCCTGGGTGATCATGCCGCTGAGCAGCATGCCCGCCGATTCGAGCCAGAGTCCGCGCTTCTTGGCCGCGTACGCGTGATCGAGCGCCTCGGTCAGCGGTGCGAAGTCGGTGCTGCGGCCGCTAGAGCGCAGGGCGCCCTGGCACTGCGCGTATTCCACGACCCGGCCCGCCAATTCGATCTCCGCGGGCTCGTGGATGGCCTTGCCGCGCCGCATGAGATCGGTGGAGAGCAACGTGATCAGCGCGAACACCGGCACCGCGATGGTGATGATCAGCCCGAGCAGCGGGTGCCACAGCCACGCGGCGACGATGATCACCCCGGCGGTGGTGATCCGCGCGACCAGCGGGCCGAGCATGTGCGCGAAGATCTCCCCCGCCGACATCAGTTCGGTGGAGACCATCCGGGAGAGCTTGCCCGCGATCGGCCGGGCGAACCAGCCCAGCGGTTGCTTCGCGACCTGGTCACCGGTGAGCCGGTGAATGCTGCGCAGAAAGTCCAGGGCGACAGCATAAGTGGAGCGGCTCTGCGCGTAGTTGACCGCGAAGCCCACGGTCGCCAGGACCGCGAGCACGCACAGCCAACCTCTCAGGCCGAGCCCCCAGACGGGGGCGTCCTCGGCGAGCGCGCTGATGGCGGGCAGCAGGGCGGCCAGGGCCAGGCCCTCGATCAGTCCGGCCACGACGCTGAGGGCGAGCGCGGGTTTCATCAGCCGGGGTTGGGAGATCATCCGGCTCATGCGCGGGACGATGTCGAGCAGGGGCAGGTTCATCGCGGGTCTCCCGTGGTCGGTGCCGGGCCTTCGGCGGGTCGAGTTCCGTTGTCCGACCGCCACAATCGCGCGTATCCGGGTTGGCTCAGCAGCTCGTCGTGCGTCCCGGTCGCGAGGATGCGGCCGTGTTCGATGAGCACGATCTGATCGACGCCCTTGATGACCTCGGGGCGGTGCGCGATCAGCAGGACGGTCCGGCCGCGGACCAGCGCCGAGAGCGCCTGCTGGATCTCGTGCTGGGATTCGGGGTCGGTGAGGGCGGTGGCCTCGTCCAGCACGAGGATGGGCGCGTCGACCAGCAGTGCCCGGGCGATCGAGATGCGCTGGGCCTGACCGCCGGACAGGCCGGTGTCCTTCCCGTAGACGGTGTCGAATCCGCCGGGTAGCGCGTCGATCTCGTCGAGCACCTGGGCGGCGCGGGCGGCGGCGCGGATCTGTTCGTCGGTCGCGCCGGGGCGGCCGAGGGCGATGTTGTCGCGGATGCTGATCGCGAGCAACTGGGGGTCCTGCAGGACGAATCCCACGCGCGAGTACAGATCCGGGATCTCACCGACCGGGACCCCGCCGATGCGGATGACGCCGGACCGCGGATCGTCGAAGCGCGCCAGCAGCGTCGCGATCGTCGACTTGCCGGAACCGGACGGACCGACGAGGGCGGTGACCGTGCCCGCGCGCAGGGTGAAGCTCACGTCGTCGATCGCGAGCGCGGCGTTCGCGCCGGAGCGGTACGAGTACGAAACCCCCTCGAAGACAACCTCGTTCGACGCGGGCTCCGCTCCCGGGCCGAGGTCGGCCAGCGTCGGCGTCTCGAGCAGGTCGGTGATCCGCAGCGCGGCGCCGCCGGCGAGCTGCTCGGCCCACATCGAGTTCATGAGCACCTCGAGCGCGTACGGGATCAGCAGGGCGATGAGGGCGGTGGCCAGGACATCGGGCGCGGTGACCGAACCGCCGTGCACCAGTACCGATCCGACGCCGATGTTGATCAGCAGCACCAGCGGGACGGCCAGAAACGATGTGCCCAGGGCGGATACGCGAATGAGCGGCTGCACCCACTTCAGGTAGAACTGATTGAAATCGTCTGCGGCCTCTTGAAAGCT
This sequence comes from Nocardia sp. NPDC055321, assembly GCF_053645575.1. Classification (NCBI taxonomy): domain Bacteria; kingdom Bacillati; phylum Actinomycetota; class Actinomycetes; order Mycobacteriales; family Nocardiaceae; genus Nocardia; species Nocardia sp. NPDC055321. The sequence goes on along the minus strand of NZ_JBSHMS010000001.1, from coordinate 539,387 downwards.
GCGGTGCGCCTTGCCTACCCGGCCGAACGCCTTGACCACCGAGATCCCGGTGACGAACTCGACCATGCGGGCGGAGACGGTGGACAGGCGCCGATCCATTTCCACGGTCTTGGCGCCCATGCCGCGCATCGACAACGCCATCGCGCCGACGTACAGCGGCAGCGTCGCCACCGAGAGCAGGCCGAGCCGCCAGTCGATCACGAACGCGTAGACGGCCAGCGCCACCGGCATGACGACGGCGTTCGTGCCGTCCACCGGCTGGTGCGCGATGAGGTGGTGGATCGTCCCGATCTCGTCCTGCAGGGCCTTGCGCACCCGTCCGGAGTTGGTCGCGGTGAACCACGCCAGCGGCACCCGGGCGAACCGTCGCACCATGCGTTCCTGGATCAGGTGCCCGAGCCGCGCGTCGGCCAGGTGGGTGACCAGCAGGGCGACGAAATAGATGCCCAGCCGAAGCGCGAAGGCCCCGAGCAGAATTCGCAGCCAGCGCGACACCTCGTCGCCGTCCACGTCCACACCCGCGGTATGGGCGGTGACCAGGACGTCGCCGATGTGCACGAGCGCGATGTACGGCACGACGGCGAGCGCGCCGGACACCACCGCGAGCAGCCGGGCCAGGCCCAACTGCGCGGACACCGGCCGCATGAGGTCCGCCAGCGCCCGCGCGCCCGCCCGCTGCTGCGCCCTGGTGTCCGACGCGTCCGGATTCGGCGCGCCGGCGCTCGCGGGCTCGGGGTCGCCGGGTCCCGGCGGCGGCGCGGGCCGGACCTCGCCGGGCGCGGCGGCCGATGTCGGTGATGCGGTCATATCACTCCTGCCTCAGCACTTCCCCCGCGGCGGCGATCGTCGCGATCGGATCGAACTTAGGTTTGCCATACTTAAATCTGAATGGCGTTCAGAATATGACCGGTGCGGAGACCACGCAAGACCTTGCCGAAGGCTTGCGCAGCAGGGTTTCGGTCGGCCGCGACGCAGCCCGGCGCCCCGAGGGGCGCCGGGTTGCCGCCGGGCGGCTAGCCCGCCAGGGGCTGGTCGTCGACGATCATGTCGTAGTTGACCTGATCGCCCTCGACGTTGGTGGTGGTCGCGGTGACTCCCCACCGGGTGCCGTCGTTCTCGGTTACCACGCAGCGAATGCTGGTGCCGGTCGCTCCGCGCAGGAGGCCGGTACAGCTCGAGGACTGCGGGGCGAGCCCCACTCGTTCCTGGTAGAAGTTGGAAACATTGGAGGCCACGTCGTCGGGGGCGACGTACTTGTCCGTGATGTCGAGGTCGTAGTAGGCGGTATCGCCCTCCACCTTGGTCACCTTGGCCACGACGGACCAGACCTGACCGTCGCCGGACGTGATGGCGCACTTCTGGGTGGCATCCACCTTCGCGTCCAGATCACCTTCGCACACAACGGATTTCGCGTCTTCGTGCGACGTATCGTGGAATACGCTACCGGTCTTGGATTCCACGTCACTTTTGCTCACAGAACCGGGCCCCGAGTTGCATCCGGCCACGAGTATCGGGACGAACACGAGGGGCAGAGCAGCTATCAGTTTCCGCATAGGCAATTTTAGGGCCGATGCCGGAACGAACTTCACCGTTTCGGCAGGAAAGATCGACTTCGCAACCAATTCGCATCCCGACCGGGGCGCCCGCCCGCGAACCCACCGCAAGCGTTAGCTGGATGTTTGACAGCATTCCGGCCGGGTATGCGCGTTATCGCAGCACGCTGACACCGGATCGTTTCCAACGCGGCGCTCCGACCGGGCCGACCTCGCCCCGGACCGCCGCCCAACCGGAGGACGAATCATGGCGAAGACGCTGGAATCATTGATCGGCTGCACCGCGCGGGACGCGGCGGGCGCGGAGATCGGCCCGGTCGAGGGCTTCTACATCGACAACGAATCGGGGACCGCGACATGGGCGGCGATCGGCACAGGGATGGGCGGCGAGCAGGCCCTGGCACCGCTGGAGGGCGCCGAATACCAGCCCGCCGACAACTCGCTGCGGGTGCGGGCCGACCGGGAGCAGGTGCGCGCCGCGCCGCACCTCGAACACGACGGAATGCTCGAGCCGCAGGACGAGCAGGCGCTGATCACGTACTACCGCGGCGGCCAGCGCCGGGGCGTGGCCACATCCCAGGCGCAGCGCGTCCGGGACGAGGACACCCCGCTGACCTATGGCCACGCGGGCGCCGAGAGTTTGCCGATCACCGAGGAACGGCTCGTGGCCGACGCCGAGCGCGAACGCGCCCGGTCGGCGGGACACATCGAGGCCACGGAGGTCTGGATCGACGACAACGACAGGCGCGCATAGCTTTCCATTCCCGATCAGCTGACAACCAGGAGGAATCATGGAATGGCTGCTGGGTTTGCTCGGCGGTGCGGTCGGCGGCGGAGTCGGTGGATCGCGCAGCCCCTTCGGGCCGCTCGTCCACGGCCTCGCCGGGGCGATCGGTGGCGGAATCACCGGCGCGATCATCGAATCCACCACCGGCAGCGGATTGGATTTCGGTCAGATCCTCGCCCAGGTCGCCGGCGGCGGCGCGGTGGGCGCGGCGTTCTCCGCGGTGCTGGGACTGGTGACGCGGCCGAAGACGGGGGCGCCGTCGTGACCGGGTGGCGGAGGTCGTTCGCCGGGGCCGCGGCCTGCGCCGCGCTGATCCTCGGCGCCGGCGCACTGGTCGGTCCGGCGGCGGGAGCGCAGCCCGCGGGCGCGGAATCGGCGATCGACGACCACTACCGGGACAAGGGCGGGGCGTCCACGCCGCTCGGTGAAAAGGTCGGCGGCGTCTACGCTTTCGGGCCGGACGGTGCGGCGCAGGACTACCGGGGCGGCAAGATCATCTACTCCCCCGACACCGGCGCGCGGGTGATGTACGGCGCCATCCTGGACAAGTACCTCGCCCTCGGCGGCGCGGACGCCGGGCTCGGCTATCCCACCAACGACGAGTCGGACGTCGCGGTCGCGGGCACCGCGCGCTTCAGCGAGTTCTCCGCACCCGACGGGGCCACGATCCAGTGGAGCCCGCAAAACGGCGCGTGGCTGGTGCGCGGCCCGATCCGTACCGCGTGGTCACACCTGGACGCGACCGACGGAGCGCTGGGCGCACCGACGAGCGACACCACGCTCGCGAACGGTGTGTACAGCCAGAGCTTCACGGGGCAGAACGGTGAACCGGTGCAGATCTCCTGGAGCGAGGCGGACGGTTTCGTCACCGTGCCCGCGGCGATCGCCGGACAGCTGGGCGGGCTGGATGTCTCCGCACCGGGCGCCCCACCCGGTGACTCGATGGCGACCGGACCCGCGGCCGGCACCGGATCGGACTCCGCCGCGAAATGGTGGGCCCTGCCGATCGGGCTCCTGATCGCCGCCGCGGCGGGTGGTCTCGCGACACTGGTCACGAAATCTCGCGGGCACGAACGCTATTCGATGGCCGCGACGCAATCCGGCACGCGTGGAACCGGATCGGGGGCCGGGCCCGCACCGATGGCCGCCGCCGGTGGCCGGGCGCACACCGCCGGTGCGCACCTGGCGAGCATGGCCGAGCGAGCTCGGACGCTCGGCGGTGGTCACGGGCGACCCGTGACGTAGCGGCGCTTCGGGTTTCGCTTCACGCAGGGACCCCCGGCCCAGCAGCGGCCGGGGGTCACCGCGCCGGGTGTCTCAACTCGCGACGGCCCGATACGACTCCAGCACCTCGACCGGAATCCGGCCGCGGCTGGAGATCGGCAGGCCCTGGGCGCGTGCCCATTCGCGGGCCGCGGTGCTCTCCTGCCGGTCGGCCGTCGACCGGGTGGGGGTGGCCGTCGCGGCCTTGCGGCGGGTGCTGCCGCGAATCTTGCGCGCGCTGGCGATCCACGGCGCGTACACCTCGCGCAGCGCCGCCGCGTTCTCGCTCGACAGATCTATCTCGTAGTCGATGCCGTCGAGAGAGAATAGGACGGCCTCGTCGGCCGTCGATTCGCCGTCGAAGTCATCAATGATGTTGACGACCACTTTCCGTGCCACGATCATCCCTCCGGTAGGTGCGCTGGCGTCCTCGAACGCGGATGTTCTTCGCGTCAGTTGTACACAGTCCGGTTTCGGGCGTTGATCTCAGGACCTCGCACGGCCCGCCCGCACGCCGAATTCCCGCGCCCTCCGGAGAAGAGTTGCTGGTCAGCGCCTTACGCCTCGAGGAATGCCCCGGATCGCACCGGCGCCGGGACCCCGTGTGAGAAGGTGGGTTTTCACTCGCCAATCCGGTTGGGGCGATTCCGGTTACGGGTGACGGCAATCCTGATGGAGGAGGAGTTTGGTGGAAGCAGCGTTCGACGTGGCCGGGCTGGTGGGACATCGCTACCGGGTCGAGGACTTTTACGAGGTCGGGCGGGAGAAGATCCGCGAGTACGCCCGCGCGGTGCAGGATTTCAATCCCGCGCACTGGAGCGACGCCGCCGCGGCCGAACTCGGCTACACCGGTCTCATCGCGCCGACCACGTTCATCTCGACCACCGCCATGCTGGCCAATCGCAGGCTGCTGGACACCCTCATGAACGGCTACGACGTGGTCGTGCAGACGGATCAGGTCTTCGAGATGCACCGGCCCGTGCTCGCCGGGGACCGGTTGATCAGCGATGTCGAACTGTCCTCGGTGCGGCGCATCGCCGGCAAGGATCTGCTCACCATCACCAACACGTTCCTCGACCGGGACGGCGACATCGCGCAGGTCATGCACACCACGGTGGTCGGGCTCACCGGTGAGGACGTCAACACCGACGTCAGCGACACCATCGACCGGGTCATCATGACCGGGCTCGACACCGCCTCGCGGGCCGGCGGCGTCACCGGGGGCGAGGAGATCGCGCCGCCCGCGGAAGGCGTTGCCGCACTGTCCGATATCTCGCGCACCCGCGAACCCCGGACCACGCTCCGCTTCGACGAGGTCGCCGTCGGCGACGAACTGCCCACGCGGACCGTCCGCCTGACCCGCGGCGATCTGGTGAACTACGCGGGCGTGTCCGGGGACGCGAACCCCATCCACTGGCACGACGGCGTCGCGACCCTCGCCGGGCTGCCCGACGTGATCGCGCACGGAATGCTCACCATGGGCCTGGGCGCGGGATTCGTCACCGGCTGGCTCGGCGACCCCGGCGCCATGACCAGGTACGGGGTCCGGCTCTCGAATTACACGGTCATCGAAGCGGGTTCGGCGGGCACCGTCGAGTTCACCGGCCGGATCAAGTCGCTCGATCCGGAGACCAGATCGGCGGTCGTGGTGATCGTCGCGAAGTCCGCGGGCCGCAAGATCTTCGGACTGGCCACCGCGGACGTCCGCCTGTCCTGACCGCTCCCCCGCCCGGCGGCGACAACGGCCCGCGCGGCCCCAACCGGCACGGGTAACCGGTGGGGGGCGCGGGGGCGCGCGATAGGGGGGGGGCGGGGCGAGCAGTAACCGA
>NZ_JBSHMS010000001.1:483360-533945 GCF_053645575.1 Nocardia sp. NPDC055321 | reverse complement strand
TGTGGGGCCGGGCCACCGCGGACGCCCCCGTGCCCCCACCGCGCCCCCCCCCGGCGCCCACACCGGCCCGCGCCCCCCACCCGGACACTCGTCCGGTTGGGGGCGCGCGGGCGCGCGCTATCGGGCGAGGTCAGGACGAGCATTCACGATCGCTGGCGCCGAGCACTCACGATCGCGTGCGCGTGCTCACGACCGCCTGCGGCGGATCGCCCACCAGGTCAGGACCGCGCCGGAAGCGGCCGCGGCCGTGAGCGGTACGGGGTGGCGTTTGGCGGTGTGGACCAGTTGCAGGCCGCGGCCGACGACCCGGACGCTCGTTTCGGCCACGGCGGCGTCGGCGTCCTCGCGGAGCTGATCGACGTCCGGCAGCAGATCATCGGATTCGGGCGTGGTGGGCGGGACCGGGGTTGGGTTCATCCTCGACTTCCATTCTCGATGGGCACGGGTTCGACGAGGTGTTACCCGCCGGCGCCGCGTCGAAACGGCGGTGGCGGGCGGCGGACGGGGTTTGCGCCGCGCCTGTTTCACCGGCCCCTGCCCGGGTATGCGCTGACGGTCCAGTTCGTATGGGATCAAAGGATTTTCGATGACCGAACCGTCTACCCGGACCGGCAGTCCTGACAGCTCGTATTCGTCGTCCGCGGTCGAGCGGATGGCGCAGCACCCGTATTTCGCGCGATTCGCCCGGGCCGGATTCGTGATGAGCGGAATCGTGCACCTGTTCGTGGGGTACATCGCCATCCGCCTCGCCTTCGGCGGCGGGGGCGGCGCCGCCGACCAATCCGGGGCCATGGCCGAACTGGCCGCGAAACCCGGTGGCGGACTTGCCCTGTGGATCGGGGTGGTCGCCTTCGTCCTGATGGCGTTGTGGCGCTTGACCGAAGCGGTGTTCGGCAAGGCGTCCGAGCCGCGCTCGGACGACGCGAAGTCCGAGGCCGTGCACCGGATCAAGGCCGCGGCCGTCGCGGTGATCTACTTCGGATTGGCGCTCACCGCATTCGGTTTCGCCCGGGGGCGCGGCAAGTCCAGCAGTGGTGAGAGCAAGAGCGTCACCGCGCGGCTGATGGAGAACACCGCGGGCACCGTCGTGCTGATCGTCGCGGGCCTGGTGATCATCGGGGTCGGCGGCTACCACGTGTACAAGGGGGCCACCAAGCGCTTCCTGAAGGACCTGAAGGGCTCGCCGAGCAAGGCGGTGGAGCGGCTCGGCATGGCCGGGTACATCGCGAAGGGACTCGCGATCGGGGCCATCGGCGCGCTGGTGATCCTGGCCGTGAGCCAGTCCGATCCGAACAAGTCGGCCGGGCTGGACGGGGCGCTCAAGACCCTCGGCGCGCAGCCCTACGGTGCGGCGCTGCTGGTGGCGGCGGGGCTGGGGATCATCACCTACGGTCTCTACAACTTCGTCATGGCGCGGCTGGCGAAGATGTAGGTGATAAGAGACTCCGACTCTATCCATCTCACAACCGTCGTGCTAGACATACGACAAACGGCGAGGAGGCGGCGATGGCGAAGATCGTGGTGTTCGGGGCGACGGGCTACACGGGACGACTGACGGTCGAAGCCCTTGTCGCGCGCGGAGTTTCACCGGTGCTGGCCGGGCGGAACGCGAACGCCCTGGAGAAGCTCGCGGCCGATCTCGGCGGCGCGCGCACCGCCGTCGCCGATGTCGCCGACCCCGCGTCGGTACGCGCCCTGCTCGAACCGGGCGATGTCCTGGTCAGCACGGTCGGCCCGTTCCTGCGCTACGGCGGGCCCGCGCTGGCCGCGGCCATCGACGCCGGGGCGCACTACCTCGATTCCACCGGCGAGGGGCCCTTCATCCGCACCGTGTTCGGCCACGACGAGCGGGCCCGGGCCGCCGGCTCGGCCCTGCTCACCGCGTTCGGATTCGATTACGTCCCGGGCAATCTCGCCGCCGGGCTGGCCCTGGCGTCGTCGCCCGGCGCGGTGCGCGTCGACATCGGCTACTTCGCCGACAACCCGCGCACCAGCGGGGGCACCCGCGCCTCCATCGCCGGGATGCTGTTCGAACCCGGCTTCGCGCTGCGCGACGGGCGGATCGTCACCGAACGCTCGGGCGCGCGGCTGCACACGTTCGACGTCGCCGGGACCGCCCGGACGGGAGTGTCGATTCCCGGTTCGGAGCATCTCGCGCTCACCCGTTCGTATCCGGGCCTGCGCGAGGCCGGGGTGTACCTGGGCCTGCCGACCCTCGCGGCACAGGGACTCCGCGCCGGCTCCGGGCTGATCGCGGCCGCGGGCAAGGTGCCCGCGCTCACGCGGGGCCTCAACGGCGTCCTGGCGCGCGCGGTGCAGGGATCGACCGGCGGGCCCGGGGCCGAATCCCGCGGGCGCACCCGGACCTGGGCGGTGGCGCAGGCGCGGGACGCGAGCGGAAAGACCGCGGCCACGGTGACTCTCGCGGGCGGCGACCCCTACGACTTCACCGCGGCGATCCTCGCCTGGGGCGCGCAGACGGCGCTGGAGGGCGGATTGCGCGGCGCCGGCGCCCTGGGTCCGGTGGACGCTTTCGGCCTCGAGGCCCTGGACGCCGCGGTCACCGCGGCGGGATGGTCCCGCTACCCGGCCTGATCCGCACGCGCGATTCGAGGGCATCACGCCCGGCATCTCCGTCGGCCACGGCACGCCGCGCACATCGGTGGCCCGAAACACGGTGCGACAGAACATCTCACGCGCCCGGTGCGTGGCCGGGAAGTCACGCTTCGCGAGCGGAGCGTGTGACTCGGCCGCCACTTGTCATGAGCGGAGGGTGTGGCTCGGAAGCACCCCGAAGGCCCGTTTGTACTGGGCCGCGAAGCGCGACGGGTGCGGGAAACCCCAACGGGCCGCGATGGTTTCGACGGTCGCGCCCAGGGTGGGGTCGGCCGCCCGCAGGTCGCGGTGCGCGTGTTCCAGGCGCACGCGGCGCAGATAGCCCAGCGGGGTGGTGTCGAAGTGGCGGCGGAAACCGGCCTGCAGGGCGCGCGGGGTCACGCGGGCCTCGGCGGCGATCCGTTCGAGGGTCAGGGGTTCGGCGGCGTGATCGTCGATGAACCGGGCCGCGCGCCAGACGGTGGCCGACGGGGTCGGCCCGGGGCCCGGGGTGTAGGACGCGGTCATGGTGGTGTTGGGGAAGCTGGCGAGCAGCGCGGTGGCGGTGAGGCGTTTGAGGCCGTGCAGGACCAGGGTGTTGATCTCGTCGATGCCCGAGGACACCAGCTGCCGGTACAGGTAGGCGCAGGTGTCGGCCCAGAAGCGTTCGGTGCCCGGCACGGGTGAGAGGGAGTGGAAGCGCAGCGGCCGGTCGGCGGGCCCGCAGAGGTCGGCCGCGTGTTCGGCCACCTCGGCCGGCGGGAAGCGCACCAGCGCGTAGACCATGTCCTGCAGATCGGTCGCCCAGCCGGATTCCATGGGCGCGAGGAACATGTCGCGCGGCGCGAGGACCAGGTCGGTTCCGGCCGCGGACAGGGTGCCGCTGCCCGAGAGCAGCACCGCCGCCAGCAGCTCGGCCGAGGGCTCGCCTTCGGCGTGATAGCTGATCCCGGAGAAGCGCAATAGATCCGAGCCGAGTCCCGCGGCCGTCACCGAACTCACCGACACGTGCAGTCGTTCCGGCGCGGTGACCGCGACGCGGGCCCGGTGGTCGATCACCAGACTCTTGACGAGCGCGACCGCCGGATCGGCCTCCCGCGTGCGCATTTCGGTCCGCTCCACCGGAACCGCCCCGATCAGAACCCCTCACCCCGCATAGCCGACGATGATAGCCACCGAACGAACCCGCCAGGCGTGAAACGAATCTCGCCGTCGGCCCGCACCCGCCGCGCTCCCCCGCGCCCGATACTGAACGCACAGCTGCACATGCGGGTCACTGCGTCTCAGCACCCCCGGCAGGAGCAGTGACCAGGCCCCGCAGGTTCCCCTTCGCTCCTGCGGGGCCTCTCTGCGCGCCGCGCCCGGCCGTTCCGTGTGCCGATCCCGTTCGACAGCGTCAACGCCCCGCCCAGTCCTCGGTGTAGCGGCAGTTCCGCGCGAAATCCGCGATCACCTTCGCGCGGACCCCGTCCTCGATCATCCGGCCGACCAGCGGGACACCGGCTTCGACGAAGCCGTGCTGCCGCATGAGTGTGGTTCCCGCGTCGCCGGATTCGAGACGGAAGGTCGCCGCGAGCCGGACCGGCGCGCCCGCGACGGCGCCGTGCAGGGTCCCGATGGCGGCCCCGGCGCGCAGTGCGCGCCACGACTCCTCGAAGGTGAACCGCACACCCAGCGGCCGGGCGCGGGCGGCACGGGCGGGCAACGCGGCGGCCGCGATCGACATCGAGACCGCGACGGTCGTGATACCGGCCTCGGCGGTGAACGCGGTGACGGCGGCCCCGCCGCCCTCGAGCTCGGCGAGGCGGTCGTGCCAGTACCCGGGGTCGGTCAGGGCGGCGTGCACGGCGCCGATCGGGTGGCCGAAGGTGAACTGGTTGGCGAACTTCTCGGACATGGCGGTCTCCCCGGTGGCGTCGGATCGGCCGCGGGCGGCGGCGATCTCTCGTCCCAGGCTGACCGGCGCGCGAACCGGAACGCTTGTATGAATCCGTCGCGTTTCCGGGACCGCCGAAACACTAAGGGTAGCCTTAGTTCTCGTGAGCGACTGGCGAATCTACGGGTGGAGCCTGCGCCGGCACCGCGCGGTGCTGGCCGCCGGATTCGGGGGCAACGCCGTCCATCGGCACCCGGTCCTGCAGATCACGCTGGTCTACCGGGGCAACGCGGCGATCGGCGACGGGAGCGGGCGGTGGATCGACTGCCGTGCGGCCGTGGTGCCCAGCGGCGCACCACATGCGATGCGCGCCAACGACTCCGATACGCGGGTGCTGTCGATCCTGTTGTTTCCGGGCCACCCCCTGGCCCGGGAGATCACCGCGCGCTACCGCCTCGGCGCGGATCCGGGCGACTGGGTGGCGGCCGGGCGCCGCATCGACGCGATCACACGAAGCGCGAACTGGCATGCGCTGCAGCGACTTCCGGGGATGACCCCGGCGCGACTGCTGGACGAGCTGGCCGATGCCGCCGTCGCCGCGCTGCGCGACCCGGACGCGGCAGACCTGCCACCGCACCCGCAGCTGCACGAAGCGCTCGACCACCTGACGAGCATGCTGCCCGCCGCGGTCCGGCTCCCCGACCTGGCCGCCGCGGTCTTCCTCTCCCCCGGTCGCCTGGGCCGGTTGTTCGGCGCCCAGGCCGGTGGCACCTTCCCCGCGATCGTGCGCTGGCTCCGGCTGGTCCACTGGGGTCTGGCGGTGCGCGCGGGCAGCTCGCTGACCGACGGGGCGCACGCGGCGGGGTTCACCGATCTGCCGCACGCCAGCCGGGTCTGCCGCGAGATGACCGGGGTCGCACCGGGAGTGTTCCTCGAGGCGGCGGGCGCGTTCCGGCAGTGATTCTCACATCCCCACGGGCCATCAACTAAGGGTACCCTTAGTCGCGGCGGCCGGGACGCGACCGCCACCCGGCGCCGGGAGCGGCGCACATCCGGTATCGGAGAAGTCCCTTGGCAACTCTCGAAGACACCTTCCCCCTCTTCGGCACCCTGCGCGACGCGGTGCTGCTCTCGGCCACCGTCAGCGAATTCGAGGACCTCACACCGCGACTGCGGCGCATCCGGTTCAGCGGGCCGCGGCTGCGCGGGCTCACCTGGGCTCCGGGACAGCACATTCGGATCCAGGTCGGCGGATTCGCCGAAACCCTGCTGCGGCTGCACCCGCACGACGCGCTGCGCGCCTACTCCATCCACGACGCCGACCCGGTCGCGGGCACCCTCGACATCGTGCGCCTCGAACACGACACCGAGCCGGACACGCAGACCCCGTCCCGACGCTGGGCACGGGCCACCGCGATCGGCGACACCGTCCACTTCACCAGGCCGCAGGGCAATTTCACGCTGCGCCCCGAGGCCCTGTACCACCTGTTCGCCGGCGAGGAGACCGCGTCGGTCGCGTTCGCGGCGATGCTGCGTGCCCTGCCCGCCGGGGCCGAGGCATACGGCGTGGTCGAGGCCGCCGCCGCGGACGGGCACCTGGCGCTGCCGCGCGAGTTGACCCGGGTGGAGCGGGGATCGGCCGGAGCCGCGAACTCCGAGGTCCTGGCCGCCGGACTGCGCGCGCTCGCGCTGCCGGACCGGCCCGGGGTGGCCTATCTCGCCGGCGAGGCGCGCACCATCCAGCGGCTGCGCCGGATCCTGATCGACGAGCGCGGCTGGGATCGGCGAGCGATCCGCACGAAGCCCTTCTGGACGCCCGGTCGCACCGGAATGGAATAGCCACCACACCGAACCCGCAAAGAAAGCGACAAATTCACGAAGCCGGGCCTGCGAGATCCGTAAGGACCCGCCACCCGGCGCGGCCGCGAGGGTTGAATCGAGGGCCTGAACCGCTTGCGGGAGAACAGGAAACCACCATGAACACCATCGATCGAACCGACTGGGCGCCCGCGGTGCGGGTGAGCTGGTCGGCGGACGAGGCCGCCTACGTCGCCCGTTCGGATCGATACCCCGGCCTCGTCGCGCGGAACGAGTGGTCCGCGCTGGCCGCCCTGGACGAGTTCATCGAACTGGCCGAACACACACGGCGGCAGGGGCATTCGGGGTATCGCCCCGCCGCGTGAGACTTACGCCGCCTGCAGCGCGCGGGTGCGCAGATCCGTCAGCACGCGCGACAGAATGCGGGAGATCTGCATCTGGGACACGCCGAGTTCCCGCGCGATCTGCACCTGGGTCAGCTCCTGCCCGTAGCGCAGGATCAGGATGCGGCGCTCGCGCTCGGACAGCTCGGCCAGCAGCGGGCCGGCGGTGAGCGAATCCTCCATGAGCGCGTAGCCCGGATCGAGATCGCCGATGGTGTCCGCGGGCGAGAAGGTGGCGCCGTCCTCGGTACCGGTCACCCGGGTGTCGAGCGAGTCGGCGGTGCGGCTGTTGCGGGCGATGAGCGCCTGGGTGATCTCGTACAGGTCGGCGTCGAGGTGCTCGGCCAGCTCGCGGGCGGTGGGCTCGCGTTCGAGGCGCTGGGCCAGCTGCGGAATCGCGGTGCCGAGTTGCTGCTGCAGCTCCTTGAACCGGCGCGGCACGCGCACGGCCCAGGTGCTGTCCCGGAAGTAGCGCTTGACCTCGCCCATGACGGTCGGAATCGCGTAGCCGAGAAAGGACGACCCGTGGTCCGGGTCGAACCGGTCCACCGCGAGCACCACGCCCAGGGCGGCGATCTGCGCCAGATCCTCGTACTCCACCCCGCGGCCGGCGTAGCGGCGCGCGATGTGCTCGCCCAGCGGCATGGCCCTGGCGATGATGTCCTCGCGCAGGCGGGCCCGTTCGGGGTCCCGCGGATCCAGCGCGGCGAGCTTGCCGAGCCAGGGCTCGAGGTGGTCGTAGGAGTCGTTCGTGCTGCGGTCGTGGTGGGTGTCGGCGGGTCGTGCGGGGTATTCAGTTGACATAATCAGCCCCTCGGTGCGGTATCCCGTACAAAACGTGGGTATTTCTAATCTGTACCCCGTCCGCCCACATCGAAACAACTCGGCGCGACATGGCCCACACCGGGCGATCTGCCCGAATCACCGCGAATTAATCGACCCTGAACTGCGATTACACCGGTCCCGATCGAGGGTTTTCACCAATCACGGTTTGATAAATAATCTCGTGGGGAACGCTTAGGACATGATCATCGACTCACGTAATCACACCGGGAATACGACGAGGATCGATCGCACCAGCACCACCGTGGCGCTGGCCCTGTGCCTGTTCTTCTTCCTCGGCCTGACCCTGCTCACCGGCTCCGCTCTCACCGCCCTGACCGGCACCGCGGGCCTGCTCGGCGCACTGGTGATGACCTTCCAGATGCTGGCTCTGCCCACCGACACGCACTGACCCCGCGGCCGACCCCGTCGCGATCCGGTTCCTGGAGTACCCGCCCGGCCGCCTACATCCGCGCGAGCAGTTCGGCCTTCTTGGCCGCGAACTCCGCCTCGGTCAGCACCCCGGCGTCCCGCAGCTCCCCGAGCGCCCGCAGGTGCTCGGCGATGTCCCCCACGGGCGCGCGCCGGGCGCCGCCGCCATCGGCTTCGGCCCGCACGCGCCGGAAGGCCGCCACGAACGCCTCACCCCGCCCGTGCGCGATCTGCGCCACCGACGCCATCCAGCGCGACGTCGAAATGGTGATCGTCTCCCCGCCCGGCTGGGTCGAGAAGCCCAGCGCCACGATCGCGTCGAAGGAGAACTCCTCCACCGTGGCGCTCAGCAGCCCTTTGTCGAAGAAGAACAGCCGGCGCGTGGTCAGCACCAGCATCCCCTGGGCCTGATCGTCGAACAGACCCTGCGCGAGCTCGACCACGTACTCGTCCAGCCGGATGTACTCCGCCAGCGAACGCGCCTCGCGACGGCCGAAAAGCCAGCCCAGCGTGCCGATTCGGTCGAGGGCGGCCGCGAGACCGTGGTCGTCGACGGGCAGCCCGGCGGCCTCGGCGATCTCGTCGATGAGCTCGATGTGCTTGCTGCCCATCATGTCGACGGTCCACTCGATGATCGTCGAGGACGGACTCTCGGGCCGGAAGCCCGCCGACAGCGTTGCGGCCCAGCGGTTCTTGCGCAGCGAGCGCTTGGATTGCGCCAGCAGCGGATTCCCGCGCCGGGTGATCTCCACGCCGAGTACGTCCATACCGTGTTCGATGGCCGGATACGCCTGCTCGTACGGCGCCAGTACCCGAATCGCCACGGTGCGCACAATCCCCACGCGAGGATCGTAGCGGCCCTTCGGATCTCACGATGGTACGGGTGCTGCAGGTGGATCAGCGAAGGTCGCCGGGGTGCGGCCCGGTCGCGAAGGGGTTCGGTTCGTCGTCGGCGAGGATGCCGACGAACGGGTCGCCCTCCCCCTCGAATACGTAGGCGCCGCCCTCGATCCGGTCGATCAGGCCCTGGGTCCAGGCGGCCTCGCTGTCGGCCGAGTGCACCCACATGTTCATGATCTCGCCGATGTGGCCGAGCTGACCCGGGCCGTCCTCGGGGACGTAGTGCTCGGTGACCGAGGACCGCCAGGCTTCCAGCGCCGAAATGCGTTCGCGCAGCAGGGCCACGGCCTCCGCGCGCGGCAGATCGACCATGAATCCGATTGCGGCCGAGAGCATGTCCATCTTCTGGTCGTAAGAGGTCAGCGCTTCACGCAGCAGGGCACGGTATTCCGCGGTGCCCTGCTCGGTGAGCTCGTACTCCACCCGGGGCGGGCCGCCGGCGGTGCTGGGCGCGACCTCGTGCGCGAGCAGCAGTCCCTGCTTGGCCATCTGCTTGAGCGCGTGATAGATCGACCCCGGCTTGGCGTTGGACCATTCGTGCGCGCCCCAGAACTCGAGATCGTTGCGCACCTGGTAGCCGTGCGCGCGTCCGTGCTGGCGAACCGCGCCGAGGACCAGCAGTCGGATCGCTGACATGGGGTGTCTCCTTCGGGGCCGAGTGCGATCAGGCTAGCACTGATCAAGCTTGACTAGTCGCGGGCGACCGCGCTAGCGTGGATTGGTAATCAAGTTTGACTAATCAGGGGTCCTCCAGCGCCGGAGCACCTCCGGTCGAACGCGGCCAACCGACTCCACGGGGTGTTTCTTGTCCGATTCCCACCTGGCGATCAACGTCGAAGGCTTACGAAAGAGGTACGGCGGCAAACAGGCGCTCGACGGCCTGGACCTGCGCGTACGCGCCGGCACCGTGCAGGCGGTCCTCGGCCCGAACGGCGCGGGCAAGACCACCGCCGTCCGCATCATGACCACGCTGCTGCGGCCCGAGGAAGGCCGGGTCGAAGTCGCCGGCATCGACGTGCGCGCCCGGCCCGACGCGGCCCGCACCCGCATCGGACTGCTCGGGCAGCACGCCGCGGTCGACGAGGAACTCGGCGGCAGGCAGAACCTGGAGATGTTCGGGCGGCTCTACCACCTGGGCGCGCGGCGCGCGGGCGTGCGCGCCGACGAACTGCTGGCCCGGTTCGGACTCGCCGACACCGGCTCGAAGGCGGTGAAGCAGTACAGCGGCGGCATGCGCCGGCGCCTGGATCTGGCGGCCTCGCTCATCTCCGAACCGGAGGTGCTGTTCCTGGACGAGCCCACCACCGGACTCGATCCGCGCGGGCGCAACGAGGTGTGGAGCGCGGTGCGCTCGCTGGTGCACGGCGGCACCACCGTGCTGCTGACCACCCAGTACCTGGAGGAAGCCGATCAGCTCGCCGATCGGATCACGGTGATCGATCACGGGCGGGCCATCGCCGAGGGCACCGCCGACGAACTCAAATCCCGGACCGGCGGCGACCGCATCGACGTGGTCCTGCACGACGCCGCGCAACTGGATCGCGCGGCGATGCTGCTGCCCGGAGAGGTCGTCGTCGATCGCGATCGGCGACTGCTCAGCGCGGCGGTCACCGACCGCATGATCGCACTGACCGACACCGTTCGAGCGTTGCGGGACAACGACATCGAGGCCGAGGACATCGCGATCCGCCGGCCGACCCTCGACGAGGTCTTCCTGCATCTGACGAAGGAGAACGTAGCGTGACAACGGTTTCGGACGTGCGCGGCGAGCCCGCGCCGGGCTCGGCGCTGAGCTGGGCGATCGCCGACTGCTGGACCATGACCCGGCGCGAACTCGCGCACTGGGCGCGCCAGCCCGTGCAGGTGGTGGTCGGGCTGGTGTTCCCGGTGATGCTGCTGGTGATGTTCAGCTATCTCATCGGCGGCGGCCGCGGCATCGACGGGGACTTCACCTCGTTCCTGGTCCCCGGCATGCTCACCATGACCATGGCCTTCGGGCTCGAGGCGACCATGACCTCGGTCACCCAGGATCTGGGCAAGGGCGTCATCGACCGATTCCGTTCCATGCCCATGCATTCGGGCGCGGTGCTGGTCGGGCGCAGCGTGGCGGACATGCTCCAGTCGGCGGTGGGGCTGGCGGTCATGGTGGCGGTCGGGTACGCGATCGGCTGGCGCTGGCACGCCGGATTCGCGTCCTTCCTGGCGGCGATGGGCCTGCTGTTGCTGCTGCGCTTCGCCATGCTGTGGATCGGGATCTACCTGGCCATGGTCGCGGGCAAACCGGAGCTGGTGCAGACGGTGCAGATTCTGGTGTGGCCCATCAGTTTTCTGTCCAATGCCATCGCCTCCCCCGAGTCGATGCCGTCCTGGCTGGGCACGGCGGTGCAGTGGAATCCGATGTCGGCCACGGCCACCGCGATTCGCGGACTGTTCGGGAATCCGGTCGCGGCCGGTGATTCCTGGGCGGCCACGCACGCGGAACTGCTCGCGGTGCTGTGGCCGCTGGGGTTGATCGCGGTGTTCTTCCCGCTGGCGGTCAAGCGATTCAAGGATCTGAGCAGCTGACGGTGCGCGCGGTGCGGCCGGTTTTCGGCCGCACCGCGCCGGGAGCGGTTCGGGGCCGACGTTCGTGACGTACTACGACGACGGCCCCGAACCGATTACGGCGTCAGCGCGCGGGCGATGCTCGCTCCGTCGAAGGCGATGGTCGAGCCGTGGCCCGGAACCAGCACCTTGGCCGGCCGGCTCGCCAATCCGGCTGCCGTGCGCAGGGTTTCCGCCTCGTCGTGATTGAAGAACTCCGGCAGGATCTGCGGGCCCGTCCGCTCGACCAGCGGATGTCCGGTGACCAGCGCGTCACCGCTGAACAGCACGCCCTCGGACGGCATCAGGTACGCGGTGTGCCCGCTGGTGTGCCCGGGGGTCGGCACCGCGACGATGCCGCCGGGCAGCGCCGCCAGGGTGGCGGTGTCGCCCTCGGTCGCCTCCGGAATGCGCATGCCGATGTGGCCGCGCACGGCGACGAGGGTGTGCGCGACCCAGCCGCGGCCCCGGCCGGTGGCGAGCTGTTTGACCATGCTGAGCGGCGTGATCTGCTGCAGGTATTCGCGTTTGGCGTGCCGCACCTCCTCCGCGCCGGTGTAGACGGGCGCGCCGGTGCTGGCGACGAGCGCGGGCACGCCGCCGATGTGGTCGAGGTGCGCGTGCGTGATCAGCACGGCCGCCACATCGCTGAGCTCGTGCCCGATCTGCCGGATCGAGGACAGCACGTCGGCGCTGTCGGAGCGATAGCCGGCGTCGATGACGGTGACCCCCGAGCCGTCACTGACCAGGGCCCAGTTCACGTTCGTTCCGGCCACCACGTAGACGGAGTCGGAAACCTGATCGATTTTCACAGTGCCTCAACTATTCCTGGATCCGATGTTCGATGACCCCGATCCCCTCGAGCTCCAGGCGCAGATCGTCGCCGGGAGCAAGCCATCGGCCCAGCTCCATTCCACACCCGCCGGGCAGGGTGCCACTGGAGAATAGTTCACCCGGATAGAGTTGCTCGCCCCGCGACACGTGCGCGATGGCCTCGGGCAGCGAATAGCGCATGGTTCGGGTTCCCGTCCGCGACAACACCTTTCCGTTGACCGCGACCGAGCCGCGCAGGTCGCCGAGCCGGTCGGCGAGTCCGGGGCCGATCACCGCGGTCGCGGACATGGAGGTCACGAAGTGCTTGGCGCGCTGCGGCCCGAAACCCGATCGCATCTCGGCCAATTGCACGTCGCGGGCGGAGAAGTCGTTGATGACGACCGCGGCCGCGATCGCGGCGGCGGCCTGCTCCACGGTCGCGTCCCGCAGCGGCGCGCCCAGGATCACCCCCAGCTCGAGCTCGAAGTCCAGGGCGCGGCTGTACGGCGGGGCGGCGATCGGCACCCCGGACGGCACGATCGTCTGCGCGTTGGACATGTAGTAGATGGGCTCGCGGTACCAGAGCGCGTGCGGGCGGAACGGCGGGAAGGTCCGGCGGACCAGGGTCTCGTACACCCGCCCGAGCCGGTATCCGGCGGGGACGAAACGCGCGGCCATGCCGCGGGCCGCGTCCACGGCGTGCTGTTCGAAGAGCATGAAGTCGCGGAACGACACCGGGCACACCGGCAGCACCTCGACCCCGTCCGCGAGCCCGAGCGCGTCGTACCGCGCCATCTCGAACTCGGTGGTGAAGGCGGGTTCGGGCACGGAAAGCCCGGCCGCACGGTCGGATTCGCCGTAGGAGCGCCAGCCGGATCCGGTGTCGATCCGGGTGTCGAAGCGATGCCGGGCGTGATCGAGGACCCGCCGCACCCGGGGCAGTGCGGGCGGGGTCATCGCACGCTCCCGGCCGGGGTGCGCGCGCCCAGGTGGTCCGCCAGGAACCGCGCCGACAGCGCCGCCCAGTGCTCGGCGTGCCCCATGGCGCAGTGATCGTCGTCGGCGTAGAGCACCAGGTGCGCGTCGGGCGCCCCGGCGGCGAGATCGACCGAGTCCCGGGTATCGGCCAGGGTGTCGCGCGCGCCGTTGATCACCAGCAGCGGCACATCGATGCGGCGATAGTGCTGCGCCAGTGACAGTTTCGCCAGTCTGCGGGACAGGTCGGCGGTCCCGGTGGCGCCCAGCGTGGTGGCCAGCGCCGTCACCATGATCTCGGGCATGCCGATCGCGTTGCCCGGCCCGAAACTGCGATGGGTGAGCGGGCCGTTGGCCACCGCGACCCGCAGGCGGGGATCGATGGCCGCCGTGCGCGCCGTCCAGTAGGCCCCGAAACTGAAGCCCAGCATGCCCAGTCGGCCGGGGTCCACTCGCGGGTCGGCGGCCAGGTGGTCCAGCACGGCCGCGTACGCGCCGTCGGCCGCGTCGCTCAGCGGCGCGGTGTAGGAGTAGGTGCCGGGCATCTCCATGACGAACATGCCGAGCCCGAGTTCGCGCTGGGCCAGCAGCGGCAGCAGCACCTCGGCGATCGTGCCCTCGAGCCCGTTGCTGACCAGGACCGTGGGAACGGGCGCGGCGCCCGCGTCCGCGGGCAGGACCAGCATCCCGCGCACCCGTTCGCCGCCGCCGACCGGTATGTGCAGTGTTTCGACGCTGACTCCCATGGCCGGCGCCAGGGCGGCGACCAGCACCTCGCACAGGCGGTGCGAACGCTCGTAGGCGCGCAGGCGGGCCGGGCTCCCGCCCGGCCAGGCCGCCGCGAATTCGTAGACCAGGGCCTTGATCAGCGCGTCGAGGGCGGTCGCGGCATCGGCGTGCCCCGGGTTCTCGGCGCAGAACCGCTGTGCCGCACCGGGATCGGCAACCGGACCTCGGTCGGCCAGCAGGGTCACCGCGGGCGCGAGCAGCTCGCCGAGCGCGGTGGGCACCGCGTCGGTGAACAGCCGGGCGGCGCACGGACCGCCCAGCTGCGCGAGGGCGGCGTCGGCGCGGGTCAGCTGTTCGTCGGCGAAACCGCCCCAGTAGCCGGCCCACCGGGCGTCCTCGAAGGACCGGCAGCCGTCGAGCCTGCGCCGGAATTCCTCCACGGGAAACCCGCCCAGGTGGGTGAATCGGTCGGCGAACAACCGGGGCAGGAAGGGGGCGACGCCCCGGTGGTGGGCCGCTCGTTCGGTGGTGTGGGTCAGCGCGAGTGCGCTGACCAGCGCGCGCTGTCCGAATTCCAGCAGGGACGACATCGTCGGGCCTCTCGCTCTCGAATCGCAGAATCTTCTGCTTTAAGCGAGAGTAGAGACCGGCGAGGTGCAAAAGCAAGAGTTTCTGCTTTAAGCTCGGGGCATGACCGCCGCCGAGGACACCGGAACCCAGCGCCGGCCCGGCGGGCGGGCCGCGAAAGTCACCGAAGCCGTGCACAACGCGGTGCTGGACGCCGTCGCCGAACTCGGCGTCGACAAGGTCGGCATCCCCGACATCAGCAGGCGCGCGGGCGTGCGGGACAGCTCGATCTACCGGCGCTGGGGCACCCGCGAGAATCTCGTCCTGGACGTCATGCTCACCGCGAGCGAGCGCACGCTGCCGCTGCCGGACACCGGCAGCGTGCACGGCGACCTGACCGCGTTCGCCACCGGGCTCATCGCCTACCTCGACACGCCCCTGGGCAACGGCCTGGCCCGGGCACTGGCGTTCGTCACCGACTCCGACGAGATCGTCGCGGCGCGAAACACCTTCTGGGAGCAGCGCAACGCGCACAACGAGGTCATGATCACCCGGGCGGTGGCGCGCGGCGAACTTCCGGCGGGGACGGACGCCCGGCTGGCGCTGGAAACACTGGTCGCGCCGATTCATTTCCGGCACTTCCTCACCCGGCAGACCATGGACGAAGCCTTCGCCGCGGACCTGGCCACCCGGGTCGTGCGCGCACTGCGGGTCGGGTGATTCGGCAGCGACCGCGGCGGACTCGTGGCGAGCACGGTTCCTCGCCCACTCGCCGGGCCGGACTTCGCGCCGCTGCGGCGGCTCCGGAAGCGGTTGCCGCCCAAGGCTTGCGCGCGGCGGCGGTGGCGCACGCAAGCGGGTTTCGAACCGGTCGCCCGGGGACGAACCGGTCTATCTGACCGAAACGCTCCGGCGGACCGGCAGGCCGCGGTCCTCCAGCGCGGCCAGCATCGCCTGCCCGCGACGCGCGCCGGCGGCGGAGTCGGTGCCGGCCAGGGCGGGCACGTAGGTGGCCGCGCCGACGATGGACTCCGCGACCAGGGACCAGAAGCGGCGCACGCCGAGGCCGGCGCAGCGCACCATCGCCTCCTGCACCAGCCGCAGCGCGGGCTCGCAGCGATGAGCCAGCCAGACGTACATGGCGGCCTCGCACGGCAGGGTCACCACACCGGGCTCACCGGCCATGCCATCACCCTCGATGACGCGAATGGTGGTGTCGGCGAGACCCGCCCAATCGATGCCGCCATCATTGTCGGTATGGATCCACAAGTTCTCCAGACCCGGATCCCAGGCCCGCCCCTCGGCGATCACCATGGCCATGACGCGACCGATGACCGCGTGGATGAGCGCGGTGGCCACCACCTCGGCGGCGATCTCGGGATTGCTCATCTCGGCGGTATGACGCCGGTACATGAGTTCGATACGGCCTTCGCGAATCCCGTCCGACAAACGCCACCACCGGCGTTTTCCCTGTTCGGACATGGCGGCGACGGCATACACCCGCGGGTGTTCGGGTTGCAGGTTCCGCAGTCGGGCACAGGCTCTGCCGAAAGCGACCCTGGAGTCGCGCGGCGCGCACATGGTTACCGGTTCGAGCATCGAACCTCCTTCATCGACTGTTCCGGGGCCTCGCAAGGCAAGGGGTACAAGCGGGGGCGAAAAGATAGGTTAGGCTTACCAAGCTTAATGAGCAATCAATGGATCAGGAGTAATTCGTCACCGTGCCCGCTGTAGTCACCACCAGACGGCCACGGCTGTTCGGATTAGCTCTTCTCGTCGTGCTGCTGTTGTGCGCGCTCACGGCCTCCATCGCGCTCGGATCCCGTTCGCTCCCACTGGGAACGGTCTTCGATGCCCTCACCTGTCCGGATGGCTTTCCGCTGACCTGCCCCGCCCAGGGTTCGGCCGAGCAGATCATCCGCGAATTGCGCCTGCCCCGAACCGGACTCGCGCTCATCACCGGCCTGGCCCTGGGCATGGCGGGCGCCCTCATCCAGGGCTATACCCGAAATCCCCTGGCCGACGCGGGATTACTCGGACTCAACGCGGGCGCGGCCTTCCTCGCGGCGCTGAGCATCCACCTGTTCGCACTCACCTCGCCGAATCAGTACATCTGGTTCGCCTTCGCGGGCGCGCTCATCGCGGGCCTGGTGGTCTTCGGCGTCTCGTCCGTGGGCGGCGGCAAGGCCAGTCCCCTGAGCCTGGTGCTGGCCGGCGCGGCCATCACCGCCTTCCTGACGGCCATGACCAATGTGATCGTGCTGCTGGACGGCACGGCCCTCAATACCTATCGCTACTGGATCGCCGGTGACATCGCGGGCCACGACCTGTCGGTGTTCTGGCAGGTCCTGCCGTTCCTGTCGGCGGGCGCGGTGATCGCGCTGTTCGCCGGACCCGGCTTGAACCTGCTCGGCCTCGGCGACGACGTGGCCCGCGGGCTCGGCGTCAACCTCGCGGGCAATCGCGCGCTCGGGCTCGCCGCGGTGGTGCTGCTCTCGGGCGCGGCCACCGCCGCCGTGGGACCCATCGCCTTCCTCGGCCTGATCGTCCCGCACCTGGCGCGCGCGCTCACCGGGCCCGATTACCGCTGGCTCATTCCCTATTCGGGCCTGATCGGCGCAATCGTCCTGATCGCCGCGGACACCGTCGGGCGGCTCGTCGCCCAGCCCGGTGAACTGCAGGCCGGCGTCACGCTGGCCGCCATCGGCGCGCCGTTCTTCATCCTGCTGGTCCGCCGCCGAAAGCTGGTGAGCCTGTGAGCACCTCGACCTCCCCGGACGCGAAGGACCTGCGTCAGGTCCGCCCCGCCCTGCGCGCGGGCGCCTTCTCGACCGTGCTGCGCGTACCCGCGCTGGTGACGATCGCGATCATGGTGGCCGCACTGCTGGTGCTGTTCGCGCTCGATATCGCCATCGGCGACTTCCGGATTCCGATCGGCCGCGTCCTGGACGTCCTCGGCGGCGGCGGCACCCGCGCGCAGCGCTTCGTGATCCTCGATTCCCGCCTGCCCCGCGCGCTCACCGCCGTCGTGGTCGGCGCGGCCCTGGGCCTGGCGGGCGCGATCACCCAGTCGATCCTGCACAACCCGCTGGCCAGCCCCGACCTGCTCGGCATCACCGCCGGCGCCAGCGTCGGCGCGGTCGCGGTGATCGTCGGAGTCGGCGGCGGCGCGGCCACGGGAACCCTTGCGCTGGTGGGTGTTCCGCTCGCGGCACTCGGCGCGGGCCTGGTCACCGCACTGGGCATCTATCTGATGGCCTGGGGTAAGAACGCCGCCGGCGGCGGCAGCGGGGTCATGGCGTTCCGGCTGGTACTGGTCGGCATCGGCGTGAACGCCGCGCTCATGGCGGTGGTCAGCTGGCTCATCACCCGCGCCAGCCTGCCCGACGCGTCCATGGCCCAGCACTGGCTGACCGGATCGCTGAGCAAATCCGATTGGTCCACCCTGATTCCCGCCGCGATCGGCCTGGGCATCACGCTGCTGGTCGCGGCGGGCTCGGCGCGGACGCTGGCGGCGCTGCGCTTCGGCTCGGACACCACGCGCATGCTCGGCGTGAAAATCCAGACCCAGCAGGGCATTCTGCTCGCCACCGCCGTCATGGCGTCGGCGCTGGCCACCGCCGCGGTCGGGCCGCTGGCCTTCGTCGGCCTGGCGGCGCCGCAGATCGCGCGCCGCCTGCTGCGCACCCCCGGCGAGCCGATCATCGCCTCGGCCCTGGTGGGCGCCATCGCGGTGCTGGGCGCGGATCTCGTCTCGCGCACCGTGTTTCCCATCGATCTGCCCGTCGGCGTGGTCACCGCGGCCGTCGGCGGACCGTTCCTGATCTACTTGCTCGTGCGTACCAATCGGAAGGCGACCCTGTGACTCGCATGGCGGACAAACCGCTTTCCACCGCCGCCCACCGGTTGGCGGCGGAGAACATCACCCTCGGCTACGGCGACCGCGTCATCGTGGACGGGCTCTCGATCGACATCGAACCCGGTCTCGTCACCACCATCATCGGCCCCAACGGCTGCGGCAAGTCCACGCTGCTGCGCTCGCTCGGCCGGCTGCTGCGCCCGCAGGCCGGGCAGGTCGTGCTCGACGGCAAGGCCATCTCCGCGCTCAAGACCCGCGACATCGCGCGCATCGTCGGCATGCTCCCGCAGACCCCGGTCGCGCCCGAGGGCCTGACCGTCGCCGATCTGGTCGCGAAGGGACGCCATCCGCATCAGTCGTGGCTGCGGCAGTGGTCGGCCGAGGACGAAACCGAGGTCATGACCGCGCTGGAGCAGACCGGCGTCGCCGATCTGGCCGAGCGCACCCTGGACGAACTCTCCGGCGGGCAGCGCCAGCGCGCCTGGATCTCCATGGCGCTGGCGCAGGGCACCGACATCCTGCTGCTGGACGAGCCGACCACCTATCTCGATCTCGCGCACTCGCTCGAGGTGCTCGATCTGGTGGATCGCCTGCGCGACGAGTTCGGCCGCACGGTGGTCATGGTGCTGCACGATCTGAATCTGGCCATCCGCTACAGCGATCGGCTGGTGGTCATGCGCGACGGCCGCATCATCGCCCAGGGCGAGCCTGCCGAGGTGATCGGCGCCGAACTCCTGCTCGATGTGTTCGGTCTCCAGGCCAAGGTGCTCGACTGCCCGGTCTCGGGCCGACCCATGATCGTGCCCATCGGCGCGCGCCACGTGCGCGGAGTATGACCAATACCACACCAGCAACCGGCCGGTTACGACGACTTGTAGTACGCATTCGTGTCGTTGCCTCCGTAAACTTGTGGGATGGCAGGTCTTGGTGAACTCGAGAAAGCGGTCATGGACCAGTTGTGGTCGGCCGATGAACCCCAAACGGTGCGGCAGGTGCACGAGGCACTCGCCGAGCGCCGCGAGCTCGCCTACACCACGGTGATGACCGTTCTACAGCGGCTCGCGAAAAAGAATCTCGTCCTTCAGCAGCGGGATGACCGCGCGCATCGCTACGCTCCGGTACACACCCGGGACGAGCTCGTGGCTTCGCTGATGTTCGACGCGCTGCAGCAGGCGGACGAGGTCGGCAGTCGCCGGGCGGCGCTGGTGCACTTCGTCGAACAGGTCGGAGCTGATGAGGCTGCCGCTCTGCGCGACGCACTCGCTAAGCTCGAAGCCACCGAGGCCACGCGCAAGGAGCCGAAAGACTCTCAGTAGCGTCACCCTCGGCCCAGGCCCCCACAACGCAGTGAGCTGAGGAATGGACGTAACCGCGCCGGTTTTCGCCGGTCTCGCCTTGTTTCTGGCGGGACCGGCCCCGGCGCTGCTCAGCCGGGCCAAGTGGCCGTACCGCAATCCCCGTGCGGCGCTTGTGCTCTGGCAGGCCATCGCTCTGGCCGCCGTCCTGTCCGCGTTCGGATCCGGGCTCGCCATCGCCAGCCGACTGCTGGTGCCCGGACCCGACGGCAGGCCCACCACCACACCCAGCCGGGAGATCGACGTCCTCGGTCTGCCGCTGTGGATCATCCTGGTCACCGTCTTCGCGCTCACCCTGCTCATCGGGGCGCGGCTCATCTTCTCGGTGATCAGAGTGGGAATTCACACACGCCGCCGCCGCGCCCGGCATCGCATGCTCGTCGATCTGCTGGATCAGAGCAGCGTGGAACGCAATTCGGCCGACATCCGCGTGCTGGCCGCCACCGAGCCCATCGCCTACTGCCTGCCCGGCCTGCGCCAGCGCGTGGTGCTGAGCCAGGGCACGGTGACCAGCCTGTCGCACGAGGAGCTCACGGCCATCGTGAGTCACGAGCGCTCGCACCTGCGGGCCCGGCACGACCTGGTGCTCGAGGCGTTCACCGCCGCGCACGAGGCGTTCCCGCGGGTGGTGCGGTCCAAATCCGCGCTGGATTCGGTGAAGCTGCTCATCGAACTGCTGGCCGACGACTCCGCGGTGAAGGTGACCGGTCCCACTCCCCTGGCCCGCGCGCTGGTGGCCTGTTCGAATTCGCCTGCGCCGCAGGGTGCGATGGCGGTCGGCGGGCCCACGACGCTGATCCGCATCCAGCGGCTGGCGGGTCCGATCGGCGATCTGCGCATCGCGACGGCGGCGTATCTGGCCGCGGCGGCTATCCTCGTGATTCCAACGCTCGCGGTCGCCATCCCCTGGCTGGTCGAACTGAGCCGTCTTTTCAGCCGTGCCTGACCCGGGCGGGGCACCACAACCTCAGGAGGCTGGCCCGTTGTCGGGTAAGCAACGCTTCGCCGACCTCGGTCTGCCGCCCGTGCTCGTTCAGGCCCTGCGCCGCAACGGGATCGACGCGCCGTTCCCCATCCAGGCCGCCGTCATCCCGGACATTCTCGCCGGTCACGACGTGTTGGGGAAGGCCGCGACGGGGTCGGGCAAGACCCTGGCGTTCGGGCTGCCGATGCTGGTCCGGCTCTCCGGCGCGCCCACCGCGCCGCGCCGCCCGCGCGGGCTGATCCTGGCCCCGACCCGGGAACTGGCGCTGCAGATCGAGCGGGCGCTGGACGAGCCATCGCTGTCGGTCGGTATCCGGATCGCGAGCGCGGTCGGCGGGCTCGCCATCAAGGCGCAGGAACAGCGGCTGGGACGCGGGGTGGATCTGCTGATCGCCACACCCGGCCGGCTCACCGATCTGATCGGGCGCAAGGCCGTGGATCTGTCGGCGGTGGAGATCGTCACCGTGGACGAGGCGGACCACATGGCCGAGCTGGGGTTCCTGCCGCAGCTCACCGCGGTGCTCAACCGCATTCCGGCGGACGCGCGCAAGCTGCTGTTCTCGGCCACGCTGGACGAGGCCATCGACGCGCTGGTGCGCAAGTACCTGACCGATCCCGTCGCGCATTCGGTGACGGCCGCGCCGGATTCGGGGGCCGCGGCGGCGAATCAGGCGGTGGCGGGGGCGAATTCCCGGGCCACGGCCGCGAATCCCGCACCGGGCGCGGACGCGAACGCCGACCCCGAAACCGGTACGGACGGCACGACTTCGGTCATCGGCGCCGCCAATGCCGAAGCCGGAGCGGCGCTTCCCGATATCGAGCACTACGCCCTGCACGTGCGCCGCGCCGACAAGCGCGTGGTGGTCACCGACATCGCGGCCCGCGCGGGCCGCACGCTGCTGTTCGTGCGCACCCAGCACGGCGCGGACAAACTGGCCCGCCGCCTGCGCGAGGTCGGCGTGCGCGCGGCCGCCCTGCACGGCGGCAAGGCGCAGAACCATCGCACCCGGACCCTGGCCGCCTTCGCCGACGGCACCTGGCCGGTGCTGGTCGCCACGGACATCGCCGCGCGCGGCATCCACATCGACGACGTCTCCCTGGTCGTGCACGTGGATCCGCCCGCCGATCCCAAGGACTACCTGCACCGCACCGGCCGCACCGGCCGCGCGGGCGCGACCGGCACCGTGGTCACCGTCGTCACCCCGGACGAGAAGGACGAGGCGCTGGACCTCGCCCGCCGCGCGGGCGTCACCCTCACCGATGTGGACATCCGCCTGGGCGACCGCCGCCTCACCGAGATCACCGGCGCCCGCCGCCCGTCCGGCCGCCCCCTCGCGGCCCCGACCGGCGCACCCGCCGCGGCCCCCGAGCCGGTCAAGGAGCAGCGCCCCCGGCACCGGATCGACCCGCGCACGGGCGGCCGCGCCCACACGAAGAAGCGAAAGCCCAAGGGCAAGACCGCACGCTGAGGGCCGTCCTGTCCCGGGCCGGGGCGCGTTCGGGCCGGTCGCGCCGGCATCCGCACGAGCGCCCTTTGCCGCCGCCCGCCCGGCGGCTCCCCGGGCCAGCGGACACGCGCGATCCCGGTGAGGTTCCACACCACCGTCACCACCCGCTTCCCCAACGACGCCATCCGCCGCTTCGCCGCCCAGCCCGACAGCGCTGACTGGCTGCATCGTCTGCGGGTATTCGACGGCCCCCGCGCGAGGGCGGCGAGCCCGGCGGTGCGCCGCTCCCGGGTCAGTTCGCCAGGCGCTGGTCCGACAGGGTCACGGTCAGGGTCGTCTCCGTCGCGGCGCCGCGCACGGTGATGCGGAGGCGCCCATCGACCCCGCGCAGCACGGTGTCGGCCGGGTCGCAGTCGATGTCCGAGGTGCGGCGGACCTCCGCGCACGAGGTTCGGCTCAGGGGCAGGAACGCCCCGGCGAGGGGCGAATCCGGTTGGAACAGTTGCTCGTACACCGCGAAGCTGCCGGGGGACGCGGTGTAGCGGTAGGTGTCGTAGCAGACCGGGGCCTGAAAACCGGTGCACCAGTTGTCATGTCCGGTGAAGCGGTAGTCCGCGGGGATGCGCAGGCCGATCGCGGCCAGGCGATCGTCGCGGGGATCGCGGGCCGCGGGGCCGGACATCGTGTCGTCGACCACGCGCCAGGCGGCCGGGGTGAGCAGGGCGCCGGCGAGCAGGGCCAGGGCCGAACCGCGGACCAGCGCGCGCAGGTCGTCGCGGCCGTGCGGTCCCGCCGAGTCGGTCAGCTTGGTGAACACGACCAGGGGCAGCGCGAGCAACACCATCAGAACGACGAGCACGACGGTGACCACGAAGATCAGCACGACGCCGGTCAGGATGATGGCCTTGTCCCGCGAGGACAGCTCACTCGAGCCGGGCACGAAGGAAATCGTGGGTTCGATGATCCGCCAGGTGAACACGAACAGGAACGCCCACGCGACCGACATGCCCAGCGCGCCGACGGCCCACGGGTCCAAGGGTTCTCGTGCGGCCGCCCGGGTGTCTCCGCGCAGGCGGCGTACACCCCGGACGATGCCCAGGACCAGCAGTACGGGCCCGGTGAGCAGTCCGATCGGCACGCTCGCCCAGCCGATCGCGGCGCCCAGGCCGATGCGCCGCAGCCGGCGCACGGGCGCGAAGGCCAGCGCGAGCGGGGCGAGCGGTGCGACCCACAGCGGGGCCGGCAGCGCCAGCAGCGCGAATATCTCGATGACGGCGGCGGTGCCGAAGGCCACCGCGAATCCGGTGGGGCCGATGCCCGGCCACCAGGTGCGTACTCGTGTCCCCCGGCCGGGCAGCACCGCCACGGCCGATCCGCCCGTTTCGGGCGATTCCTCTCCCATGGCGGCAGTCTGCCCCGTTCCGCCCGGACTCTCCATCGAATACCACTGTCGCGCGCGGATTTTCACCGAACCCTCACGAAATCTCCCCCTCCGGAGTACGGCTCAGTCCGGACTGTTCGGACGACACGGACATCGGTTCGCGGGCGGCGCACCGGTAATTTCGGCCGACACGCGCGTGCCACGAGACCCGTTCCCGAGCTGAGCAAATCTTTGGCAATTGGCCGTTCAGAGCAGATCGGCGTTTCCGTCGATGAGTTTCAGGCGGTACTCGAACCGGTCGATCCGCCAGCCTCGCGCCGACCGCCGCAGCCCCAGGACGTAGCTGCCCACGAACCAGCGCGTCTTGCCCTGCGTCGCATCGTTCTTCAGGTGCACGGCGATGGCGTCCGCGTGCGCGAGCGCGGTATCGCCGGTGATCTCCACCAGGTGGTTGCCCGCCTGGTGGTGCACCGCGTCCAGTGAACCGTGGACCTCGGCCCACTCCTCGACGATCGAAGCGGCGGTGCGAGTTTCGGCCACCCCGCCGAATCCGCTGTCGAAGAACACCTCCGTGGCGAGCACCGAGTCGGCCAGATCGGACCACCGGCCCTGATCGAACCAGACGAAGAGTTTCGTGATGGTGTCGCCGACTTCGAGCCGGTCGGTCAGCGCCTGCAGATCGGTCACGATCGCGAACCTAGGGCACCCCGTATCCGGCGACAACAGGGTTTGCCGCGCGATGAGACCTGGCACACTCGCAGCAGCCCGCCCGCACCCACCGTCGCGGGCGCCGACTACACTGGCCTGCTGCATGCGTGACATCAGGTAGCGCG
The DNA here is from genome assembly GCF_053645575.1 of Nocardia sp. NPDC055321. Lineage (NCBI taxonomy): Bacteria > Bacillati > Actinomycetota > Actinomycetes > Mycobacteriales > Nocardiaceae > Nocardia > Nocardia sp. NPDC055321. The sequence goes on along the minus strand of NZ_JBSHMS010000001.1, from coordinate 509,592 downwards.
CGGCGGGTTCCCCACGGGTATCCGCCCCGCGTTCGTGCCCTTTACCTGCCACCGAAGCATGGAATACACGAAACCAACGTCGAACCATGAGGCGGCTACAACCGTGCAGTTCCTACCCGGGCAGAATCCGCCCTACGATCTGACCTACGACGATGTCTTCCTCGTCCCGAATCACACGGACGTCGCGTCCCGATTCGATGTCGACCTGTCCAGCAGTGACGGGACCGGCACCACCATTCCGCTCGTGGTCGCGAACATGACCGCCGTCGCCGGCCGCCGCATGGCCGAGACCGTCGCCCGCCGCGGCGGCATCGTGGTTCTGCCGCAGGATCTTCCGATCCCGGCCGCGGCCGACACCATCGCCTTCGTGAAGAGCCGTTCGCTCACCGCCGACACCCCGGTCACCCTCGATCCGGAGGGTTCGGTCTCCGACGCCCTCGCGCTGATCCACAAGCGCGCGCACGGCGCGGTGGTCATCGTCGAGAACGGCCGCCCCGTCGGCGTGGTCACCGAGCAGGCGTGCGCCGATGTGGACCGCTTCGCCCGGTTGAGCACCGTCGCGGACACCAATTTCGTGAGCGCCCCGGCCGACGCCTCCCCGCGCGACGTCTTCGGACTACTCGACGCGAGCCATTCCACCCTCGCCGTCCTGGTCAACCCGGACGGCACCCTCGCGGGCGTGATGACCCGCACCGGCACCGTGCGCGCGGGCATCTACCAGCCCGCGGTCGACGCGAGCGGCCGGCTGCGGATCGCGGCGGCGGTCGGCATCAACGGCGACGTGCCCGCCAAGGCCAAGGCCCTGGTGGACGCGGGCGCGGACGTGCTGGTCATGGACACCGCGCACGGCCATCAGCAGAAGATGCTCGAGGCCCTCGCGTCGGTGGCCGCGCTGGATCTGGGCGTGCCGCTCGTCGCGGGCAACGTCGTCTCCGCCGCGGGCACCCGCGATCTCATCGAGGCGGGCGCCGACATCATCAAGGTCGGCGTCGGCCCCGGCGCGATGTGCACCACCCGCATGATGACCGGCGTCGGCCGTCCGCAGTTCTCCGCGGTGGCCGAATGCGCGGCCGCGGCAAAGGAATTCGGCAAGCACGTCTGGGCCGACGGCGGCGTGCGGCATCCGCGCGACGTGTCGCTGGCGCTGGCGGCGGGCGCGGCCAACGTGATGATCGGCTCCTGGTTCGCGGGCACCTACGAGTCGCCCGGCGACATGCGCATCGATCGCGACGGCAATCGCTACAAGGAGAGCTTCGGCATGGCGTCCAAGCGCGCCGTCGCGGCCCGCACCGCCACCGATTCGGCCTTCGACCGGGCCCGCAAGGCGCTGTTCGAGGAGGGCATCTCGAGCTCGCGGATGCGCCTGGATCCCGAGCGCCCGGGCGTGGAGGATCTGATCGACCACATCACCTCCGGTGTGCGCAGCTCCTGCACCTACGCGGGCGCGCGCAGCATCGGCGAGTTCCACGAGCGGGCCGTGCTGGGCGTGCAGTCCGCCGCGGGCTTCGCCGAGGGCCGCCCGCTGCCGTCCGGCTGGTGATCGCGACCTAGCACCGCACTGCCGACACCCGGCGGGAAGCCTTGGCTCCCGCCGGGTGTCGGCTTTTACGAGGCACCTTCTCCGGGCGCCGGACTCAACAGCAGATCCCCCGCCCGCGCGATGACCTCGAGGCGCGTACGACCGGGGTGGTCGGCGGCGAGGAAGTGGCTGCCGATCGCGGCGCAGAAGGCCAGCAGGCTGCGCGCCTCGATCTCGGCGGGGTCCGAGCAGACGGTGCCGATGGCGTCGCGCAGCAGCTGCATGCGCTGATTGTCCACGCGCCGAAGGCGTTCGGCGACGGCCGGATCGCGCCGGGCCCAGTCCCGCACGGCGAGGTCGATCGGCAGCAGGCGGTCGCCGGAGAAGGTGAGCCGCCCGGCCAGTCGGGCCTTGTCCAGGGGGTTGTCGCACTCGCGGTCGATGCGCTCGTAGACCTCGACGGTGCTCTCCCGCTCCCAGACGTCGAGCATGGCCTCGAGCAGGGCGGCGCGATCGGCGAACCAGCGGTAGAACCCGCCCTTGGTGACGCCGAGCGTCTTGGCCAGCGCCTCGACCCGGACCGCGTCCACCCCGCGTTCGGCCAGCACCGCCAGCCCGGCCTCGACCCACGCCTCCCGGGGTGTGCGCAAGGCTCCCATCGTGTGTTCCACCTCGCTTTCAACCCTATTGTACGGATGCGTATAACCGGTCTAACCTCAAGTTATACGCAACCGTATAACCATAGAGGGGCAATGTTATGGCATTCGGATCCATCGGCGCGCTCCTGCCGACCGCCGCCCGCAGAATTCCCGACTCCGAGCACACCGCGCGCCCGTGGCGCATCCACGAGATCGCCCCCGACTTCGATCTCGAGGACGTGTGGGCCTTTCACACCCCCGGCGCGGGCCCGGACGACTTCCCGCTCATGCTCGCCGCCCTGCGCGCCACCGACGAACCCGGCGAACAGTCGCGCGCCACCCGATTCCTGTTCGCGGTGCGCTGGAAACTCGGCACGCTGCTGGGCTGGGACGACCCGGAAAAAGGCGTGGCACAGCGGGTTCCGTCGCTGCGCGACCGCCTGCCCGCCGACCTGCCCGCCCCGCCCCGCGCGACGGGCCACGACGGACTCCCCCTCGTCGACCTCTACGAACTCCCCGACGAATGTGCCATGGAGCTGGCCAACGCGACCGTGCACGCCGTCTGCCACCTGAGCTGGGTCCCGACCCCCAGCGGCGACTACGAACTACACATGGCCGCCCTGGTCAAACCCAACGGCGCCCTGGGCCGGCTGTACATGGCGGCCATCGTTCCCTTCCGCTATCTGATCGTGTACCCGGCCCTGACCCGCCAGTGGGAACGCGCCTGGCGCAACCGATTCGCCCGCACCACGCCCGGGCGCTGACCCGCGCCCCAGCCCGCCGAGTCACCACGAAGGAGTGGTTCCAATGATCAAATGGGCCAGCTATCTCATCATCTTCATCGGCGCGGGACACATGGTCAGCGCCCTCGCCCTGACCGCACCCGAGCACGCGGACGACTGGTTCAGCACCGCGATCTGGGGCGAGAGCCTCGCCGACATGAGCCCGGCGAACGGCGCGTACTGGCTCACCTTCGGCAGCTTCGGGATTCCGCAGATCCTGATCGGCCTGCTCGTGCTGTGGCTGGACCGGCGCGGGATCGTGCCGCCGACGTTCCTCGCCTGGACCATCGCCGCCAACGCCATCGTCTGCGGGGTGATCTTCGGACCCTCGCCCTGGCCGGTCGATCTGGTCTCCGCCGGGCTGTTGCTGGCCGGGGCCCGCCGCGCGCCGAGCACCGCTACCCCGCCGATCGTTTCGCGGACGTAAAGAAATTCGTGCCCCCGGCAGGCCGTGCTCACCGCCCGGAGACCTGCCGGTAGCATGGCGATGCGGGCCGTGACGACCTGTCACGGTCCACCCCATGCGAAAGGAACCAGTTGTCACCCGCGTCCGAGGGCGCCGTTCAGGAGGGCTCCTCTACCGAGCCGGGTGACAAACCCGGCGCCATCGACTCCCCAGCAATCCAGACAGCCGGGTGGTGCTGACCGTGTCGGCCCTGCTCACCGTTCTGATGTTGATCGGTTTCATCGCATTGACCGCGGGCACCGCCCTGTTCGTCGCCGCGGAATTCTCACTCACCGCCCTGGAGCGCAGCACCGTCGAGTCGCATGCCCGCGACGGCGACCGCCGCGCCCGGCAGGTACGCCAGGCGCACCGCACGCTGTCGTTCCAACTCTCCGGAGCGCAGCTGGGCATCACCATCACCACCCTCATCACCGGCTACATCGCCGAACCGGTGCTGGCTCGCATCCTCGAGCCGGTGTTCGAGGCGCTCGGGGTGGATGACGCTCCGGCACATACCATTTCGCTGGTGCTGGCGCTGGTGCTGGCCACCTCGCTGTCCATGATCTACGGCGAACTGGTGCCCAAGAACATCGCCATCGCCGCACCGCTGGCCACCGCCCGGTGGACCGCGGGCCCGATGATCTGGTTCTCCACGGTCTTCCGCTGGATGATCAATTTCCTGAACGGCGCGGCGAACTGGGCCGTGCGCCGGATGGGCATCGAACCGGCGGAGGAATTGCGTTCGGCGCGTTCACCGCAGGAACTCGGCTCGCTGGTGCGCACCTCGGCCCTGCACGGCGCGCTCGATCAGCGCACCGCGCAGGTGGTGGATCGGTCGCTGCAATTCGGCGACCGCAGCGCCGAGGAACTCATGACACCGCGCGTGAAGATCGAATCGCTGGATCTGGACGACACCGTCGCCGATCTCATCGAGATCGCCGCCGAGACCGGATACTCCCGCTTCCCGGTCATCGACGGCGACCTCGACAACACCCTCGGCGTGGTGCACGTCAAACAGGCGTTCCTGCATCCCATCGCCGCGCGGCGCACGGTCAGACTCCGTGACATCGCCCAGCCCGTGCCCATCGTGCCCGCCAGCCTGGACGGTGACGAGGTGCTCGAACGGGTGCGGCGCGACGGCATGCAGGTGGCCCTGGTGGTCGACGAGTACGGCGGCACCGCCGGCATCGTCACCATGGAGGACATCATCGAGGAGATCCTCGGCGACGTGCGCGACGAGCACGACGAGGAGGAACTCGACGTCCGGCGGACCAGCCTGGGCTGGGACTGCTCGGGACTGCTGCGCATCGACGAGGTCTCCCGCACCACCGGTTACGACGCCCCCGAAGGCGAATACGAGACCGTGGGCGGCTTGGTGCTGACCCGTCTGGGCCGCATTCCGGTCGAGGGCGACGAGGTGCTGCTGCCCGAACCCGGCAACGGCCACTACACCGACCCGCACACCCGCGGCGGCTGGCTCGCCAAGGTGGAGCGGATGGACGGGCGGCGGATAGACCGGGTGCTGCTGCGCCCGATCGACGCCGAGGCGCTGGCCGAATGGGAGCGCGACCATGGGTGATCTGACCGCCGTCTTCCTCACGTTCGCGCTGCTGCTGGGCAACGCGTTCTTCGTCGCCGCCGAGTTCGCGCTCATCTCCGCGCGCCGCGATCGCCTGGAAGCGCTTGCCGCACAGGGCAAGCGCACCGCCAACACGGTGATCGAGGCCGGACAGAACCTGTCCATCATGCTGGCGGCCGCGCAGCTGGGCATCACCATCTGCTCGATCCTGCTGGGCCGGGTGGGTGAGCCCGCGGTGGCGCATCTGCTGGAGGGCCCGTTCGGGGCGCTCGGCGTGCCGGACGGGCTGCTGCATCCGATCTCGTTCGCGGTGGCGCTGACCGTCGTGGTGATCCTGCACATCCTGCTGGGTGAGATGATCCCGAAGAACATCGCGCTCGCGGGGCCGGAACGCTCGGCGCTGCTGCTGGTTCCGATGCACCTGGTGTGGTTGCGCATCGCCCGGCCGCTCATCGCGGTCTACAACATGGCGGCGAACCTGTCGCTGCGGGCGCTGCGGATCGAGCCCAAGGACGAATTGGACGCCACCGTCTCCTCGGTCGAACTGGCGGAGATGTTCGGCGAATCCCATTCCGAGGGACTGCTGGACGAGGAGGAGCATCGCCGCCTGACCCAGGCGCTGGGCTCGAGCGACCGGATCGTCGCCGATGTCATGGTGCCGCTGGCCAAGACCCGGTCGGTACCGCTGCGCGGGGACGGCACCACGCTCGGCGACATCGAGAACGCGGTGGCCGAGACCGGGTTCTCCCGGTACCCGGTGCGCGCGGCGGACGGTTCGCTGGTGGGATACCTGCACGTCAAGGACGTGCTGGAGCTGGTCGCCGACGACAAGGCGGGACCGGCCACGCCGATCCCGCGCACCGATATCCGCCCGCTGCCCACGGTCAGCACCGGGGCCACCCTGTTCGAGGCCCTGGCGCGCCTGCGCCGCACCAATTCTCATCAGGGCCGGGTGGTCGACAGCCGCGGCAACACCGTCGGCATCGTGGCCCTCGAGGATCTGGTGGAGGAGTTCGTGGGCACCGTGCGCGACGCCACCCATCGCATAGCGGAGTAGCGGTGCCGGTCCTGCCCGATTCCCGTGTGCTCGCGCCCGCCGATTGGCGGGCGCGCGCCGCGGCGCACCGCGACCGGGTCGACGCGCTGGTCGGCCCGTACCTCGATACGCGCCGGGCCGGGGAGAAACACCCGGTGATCGATTTCCTGTTCACCTACTACGGGCACAAGCCCGCCCAGTTGAAGCGCTGGCACCCCGGCTGGGGCACGGCCCTGGCCGGGGCCGGCGACTACGCCGAATGGCGCGGGTACCACCGTGTTTCGACCGCGGACGGGGACGCGGCATGGACCGCGGATCCGGCCTTCCTCGACAAGCGGCGCGGCACCCTGGAGTTCGTGGCCGGGCTGCTGTCCGCGACGGCGACCCGCCCGGCCCAGCTGTCCTGTTTCGGCCTGCACGAGTGGGCGATGGTCTACCGCAGCGACGACATTCGCCATCAGCAGGTTCCGCTGCGGCTGGGTCGCGACGGCACCGACGCGGTGGTGGAGTCGATGCAGCTGCGCTGCACCCACTTCGACGCGTTCCGCTTCTTCACCCCGGACGCGGTGCCGCTCAACATCGAACCCCTGACCCGCGAGAGCCAGGTCGAGCGTGAGCAGCCGGGCTGCCTGCACGCGAACATGGACATCTACAAGTGGGGTTTCAAACTCGTGCCCCTGATCGCCTCGGATCTGCTGCTGGATTGTTTCGAACTCGCCTGCGCCGCACGCGAACTCGACATGAAGGCGAGCCCGTACGACCTGTCGGACTACGACTACGTCCCGGTGCGCGTCGAGACCCCGGCCGGCCGCGCCGAATACGTCCGCGCCCAGGCCGACCTGGCCGCGCGCGCCACGCCACTGCGCGAGCGGCTGCTGACCGCCTGCCGGGCGTTGCTCACCGAGCCCGCCGCCTCCTGACGGAACCCACCGAGACAGTTCACCGGAGCGGCTAACCGGAACTCTGTCCAGTTGGCCGTCCGATTGCTGATATCGCGGCCGCGCGCCGGCGCAACTTCCGATTCGGCCTGCTTCTCGGCGACATTTTCGCTGGTCTGTGCAAGTTTACTAATTCTCCCCGGCCGACGCGCCGAATACGGAAATCACGCCGGACCCGATTTCAGCTGTCTGGGAAGATTTTTCGGCTGGACCCTACCGATCAGTCAGTTTTTGGGTTACGGTCCCGGATGTAACCGTGACCACACACCGGGTTCGACTGTGGCGACGGTCATTCGGCAAAGGCAGTAGCTCTGAAGGAACGGGGGCACCGCGATGGCGCGGTTGTCGGGTATTCGGCGATCCAGGCCGGCTCTCCTGGCGGGGGTGGCACTGATGTGCGCGGCGGTCCTGCCGATGGGCGGGGCGGGTGCGAATCCGCAGGCGGATCTCACCGGCGCGGTGCAGCAGTTCTTCGATGTGGGACGGACGGCGGTATCGCGGGCGGCGTGCGGAGGGGATGCGCTGCCCGAGACCGGCATTCAGGGTGACGTCTCCGCGGCCGATCGAAACAGCGGCCGCAGCACGCAGGGCTACCGCTGCAATCTGTCGTTCGTGGGCGGCTACGTCGGCAAGGGCGCGGGCATCACCTCCGCGACCTTCGAGCACTGCTCGTACACCGGATCGCTGTTCCCGGGCAACATCCTCGGCCCCGCCCAGGGCGTCCAGGTCCTGGACGTCTCCGATCCGGCCAACCCGGTGCTGACCGCGACCCTCACCGAACCTGCCATGCTGGGCGGCACCTGGGAGTCGCTCAAGGTCAACGCCGAGCGAAAGCTGCTGGTGGGCACCGCGGTTCCGGTCGGCATCGGCGCGGGCTACCTGTCGGTCTACGACATCTCCGACTGCGCGCGACCGCGCCTGCTCAACCCGGGCCCCGGCACGAATCTGCTCATGCCGCTGCCGCTGACCACCCACGAGGGCGGGTTCTCCCCCGACGGGCGCACCTACTGGGCCTCGGGCATCGCGCCCGGCCTGGTGAGCGCGGTCGATCTCACCGATCCGAGCAACCCGCACGTCATCTGGCAGGGCCTGACCGGTATCGAGGCGCACGGTTTCGGCATCAGCCCCGACGGCAATCGCATGTACATCTCGGCCCTGGGCGGTTTCACCGTGCTGGACATCAGCGCGGTGCAGCGCCGGGATCCGAATCCGCAGGTGCCCCACCTGGGCCGGACGTTCTGGACCGACGGCTGGGCCACCCAGCACTCCATCCCGGTCACCTACGACGGCGCGCCCTACCTGTTCACCGTGGACGAGGGCGGCGCGGGCGGGGTGAAACTCGTCGACATCTCCGACGACACCGCGCCGCGCGTGGTCAACAAGATCAAGCTCGAGATCAACCTGGTCGACAACCTCGACGCCGCGCTGGCCTCGGGGATGGGCGGCTCGGTGTTCTCCTACGACGCGCACTACTGCGCCGCGGACCGGCCGGACAACCCGACGGCCCTGGCCTGCGGCTGGCAGGAATCGGGTATCCGCGTCTTCGATGTGCGAGATCCGTTCGACGTCAAGGAGATCGCGTACTTCAATCCCCCGGCCCGCACCGGACGCAATCTGGAACTGTGGAACTCCCCGCACGCGCTCGCCTCGATCATCGGCGTGCCGGCCATGCAGTTCCCGGCCGTGGCCCGCGCCATCCTCGAAGGCAAATTCGATCCGGCACAGGCGCTCTCGGCCCGCACCGGCATGATCGCCTTCGGCGATCTGTCCACCGACTGGTGCTTCGCGCCGCCGGAGTGGCACGGCTCGCAGCTGTGGACCAGTTGCAACGACAACGGATTCATGGTGCTCGAGCTCGCGCCCGAGGTGTACACCCCGCCCGCCGACCAGCGCTCCACGGTGGGATCGTGACCGCCGCGCGCGGGACCCGCGCGGTACTGCTGGGCGCGCTCGCGCTGGCGCTGATCGCCGCGGGCGTGCTGCTGCGGCCCGCGATCATCCCCGAAAATCATTCCGCCCCCGCGGTTCTCACGCCCGTGGAGATCGGCTTCATCCAGGACATGACCGCGCACCACCAGCAGGCGCTGTTCATGGTCCAGCGCTTGGACCCCGCGGCGGACGCCTCGATTCGCCAGCTGGCCCAGCAGATCGACGACACCCAGCGCACCGAGATCGGAACCATGCTCGGCTGGCTGCGCCTGGCGAACGCCTCGCCCACCAACCCGAACCCGATGTCCTGGATGCCCGCCGCCGACATGCCCGCCGGACACGATCATGCGGGTGCGAGCGCCACGGTGTCCGCCGGCGCGAGCGCGACCATGCCGGGCATGGCGACCATGGCCGAACTCGACGCCCTCTCGGCCGCTCGCGGGGCGGCCGCGGAAACCCTGTTCATCCAGCTCATGCTGCGTCATCACGCAGGCGGGGTGGCCATGGCCAAGTCGGCCGACGCGCTCGTGACGTCCGGCCCGGTGAAGGAAACCGCGCGATCGATGATCACCGGCCAGTCCCAGGAGGCGGGCATCCTGACCCTGCTGCTGGCCGAGCGCAACGCCCAGCCGCTGTCCTGATCCTCGGTGATCCGCGCCGCCCCGGGCGGGGCCGCGGTCTCGATGCCGGACCCGGCCGAAGTTGGCGGGTTCGGCCGTGACCGATCCTGGTGTGCGACGGCGAAGTGTCCGTAATGTCATCCGAATGAGTGACGCGCGGGTGGCATTGGTGACCGGTAGCGGGCGCGGGATCGGGCGCGCGATCGCGCTGGCGCTGGCGGCGGACGGCGCGGACGTGGTGGTGAACTACCGTTCCGACGCCGACGCGGCGGCCGAGACCGTGGCCGCGATCCAGGCCCTGGGACGCAGGTCGTTCGCGGTGCGGGCCAGCGTGGACTCGATCGAGGACGACGAGCGCATGGTCGATCGGATCCTCGACGAGTTCGGCGGCATCGACATTCTGGTCAACAACGCCGGGATCGCCAGCCGCGGCCGATTCGTCGCGGACACCGATCCGGCCGAGGTGCAGCGGGTGCTGTCCACCCACGCGATCGGCGCCCACCACGTCACACGACTGGTGTTGCCCGCCATGCGAACTCGCCCGCGCGGGGACATCATCATGATCTCCAGTGTCGCGACGCTCGCGCACGCCGCGGGCGGCGCGCCGTACACCATGGCCAAGGCCGCGCTCGAGGCGCTGGCCTTCACCCTGGCGAAGGAGGAACTCCGGTACGGCATCCGGGTGAACGTGGTCGCGCCCGGCCTGGTCGACACCGAGATGGGGCGGCGCCTCGTCCATGCCGTCACCGGGGGCGCCGATATTCGCGCCCTGGACGACAGCTCGCCGTTCGGCCGGGTGTGCCGGCCCGAGGACGTGGCCAATATGGTCAGGTTCCTGGTGTCCGAGAACGCCGAGTACGTCAGCGGTCAGAAGGTGAATGTTCACGGCGGCGGTTCAGCGCTCGGCTGAGTCGCCGCGCCACGCCGTGTGAGCGTGTGCAACGGGTCACTCCCACCTGGGTCTTCTCCCCGATCAGCGGGTCCGGCGCTATCGTCGAACGTGGTCACAGACTCAGGCACTGGAGGTCCCGACAGCATGACCAGTCAGCTGGACACGTTTTCCATTCCGGCTCATATCCACGGTTACCCCGATCTGGCCTTCGGCGGCTATGTGGCGGGTATTTTGGCCGGAAGGAGCGGAAACCTCACCACGCGTGTGGATTTCCGCCGGGTGGTTGCGGTCGACACCCCGCTCCGGCTGACGCTCCCCGAGAACGGGCGCACCGCGCTCACCACGATGGACGGCACCCCGCTGGTCGAGGCGACCCCCTCGATGCTCACCCGGTTCGCGCCGCCCGCCCCGACCTGGGCCGAAGCCGAGGCGGTCACCCGCTTCGCCGCCACCACCCCCAAGCGCGCGGTCACCGACTGCTACGGCTGCGGCTCGGCCTGCGAGCCCGGCCGGGGCCTGCGCCTGTTCCCGTGGGCGCTGCGCGACCGCGACATGATGGCCGCGGCCTGGGTGCCCGACGCCGGTCTGGCCGACAGCACCGGCCAGCTGCCGCCCGAGGTCGTCTGGTCCGCGCTGGACTGCCCCGGCGGCATCACCGCCTTCCATTTCATGCGCATGGGCCTGGGCGCGTTCACCGCCGCGCTCACCGCGACCCAGTTCGAGCCCATGTTCGCGGGCCGGGAGTACATCTCGCACGCCTGGCCGGTGCAGCAGGACGGCCGCAAGTACACCGTCGGCGTCGCCCTGTACACCCGCGACGGCAGCCTGTGCGCGCTGGCCGAGGCCCTATGGATCGAGCCTCGCCCCTCGCTCTGACCGGCTCCCCGGGCCGGCTCGTCAGAGTCCGCTGACGTTCAGCAGCTTCTTCGGCGTGGTGCCGTAGGGGAAGAACTGCGGCGGATCGATGATGGCCGGCGAAGCCTGTTGCAGCAGCCAGGATTTCACCGTCGCCGAGGCGGTCTGCCCGAACTTGGCCTTGTACAGCGCGGCCGCGCCCGCCACGTAGGGTGCCGCGAACGAGGTGCCCGCCTCCAGGGCGTTGCCGCCGCCCGACATGGCGGCGGCGACGTACTGCCCCGGCGCGAAGATGTCCACGCACCCGCCGTACGCGCTGCTCCACACCGCGGTGCCGCCGCCGGGCGAGTTGAAGGTCGAGTGCCGCACCACGTGGTCGGTGTCGTCGCTGGCGCCGACCACCATCGCGCCGATCGAACTCGCCGGAGTGTTGAAGCAGGCGTTCCAGTTCGACGAGGACGCGTCGTCGCCGTCGATGATGTTGCCCGCCGAAACCGCAACGAACACACCGGAATTCGCCAGCGCGTTGACCGCGTTCTTGAGCGCGGAGGTCTGGCCGTAGTCGACGTAGTTGGTCGAGATGACCGCGACCGACGGGCCCCGGGCCGGGGCGTCGTTCTTGACCCAGTTGATCGCGCTGATGAGATCGGACTGTACCGGGACGCCGTTGGCGGTGTTGTACGTCTTGACCCCGAGGATCGTGGCGTTCTTGGCGACCCCGTACATCGATCCGGCGGCGATGCTCGCCATCACCGTGGCGTGATCGTCGGTCGGGGTGCCGGACAGGCCCGTGGGATCGAACTTGTCCCACACGATGGACGCCCGCCCGCCGAAGTCCGGATGGGTGATGTCGAGCCCGCCGTCGATGACGTAGACGTTCACCCCCGTGCCGTCCGAGGTGGTGCTGAAGCTGTTGTTCAGCGGCAGTGTGGCCTGGTCGATCCGATCCAGGCCCCAGCCCGGATTCGCCTGGGTCTGCGCGGTGGCGGTACCCCCGGACGCCATGACCAGTGTGAGGGCGCAGGCGAGTGTTCCGAGGGTGAGCAGCGATCTCTTCATCGAGCGGGTGGTCCTTCGCGATCCCGCGGACGCCGCCGGACGCGCGTCCGCCCTGCGAAGAAGTGAAATGCTATTCAGTCACACTCGCAACGCGGAACGGTGTCCCAAAGTGGGACAGTTCGGTTTTCTCGGAAATCCTGACCGGGCAACACAACCCGTGCTAACCGAGCGCGCAAGCCGGGTCTTTCGGGGGCATCGCGCCGCTCCTACCCCGCGACGAGTTCCGCCGCCCCGAACGACACGTGGAAGCGCGCGCACCACACCGTGACGCTGCGCAGCACCGACAGATCGGCCTCGGCGGGAATGTCGTAGTTCTGACTTCCCCTGTTGCCCTTGAGCTCTCCCAGATCCAGGAAGGCCGCGTCGTCGAAGACGCCCCAGCCGTCCCGGCCCGGGATCACCGGCGCGGCCGCCAGCCACACGTGCAGATCCGGGCCGTCGGAGGTGTCGAGGTCCTCGATCCGGAGCACCCGGCTGCCGTCACCGAGCTGCAGCACCTCGACGGTGCCGGAGGTGTCGTGCTCGTGGGAGATGAGCGAGCCGGTGAACAGCGTGCGGGTCGGCGGGGTGCCGGGGGTCGCGGGACCGGACACCGTCGGGGCCGCCTCCTCGACCGTCGTGCTGGTGAACAGCCGCCACGGCTCGAAGAAGACCAGCCCGAACACCAGCGCGGCGGTCAGCACCGCCGTCAGCACCCAGGTGATGGGTGAACGCGCTATCTTCCGCACCGGCACCATGACGCCTCCCGACCTCGCCGCTCTCGACCTCGCAGGGTCGATTCAACTCCACCCGAACGGTTTTCACCGGACGAGCGGTGTGCACGGCGAGGCGCGGGGCGCGCCCGGGCGCGGCTACAGGTTCCCGACGGTGTGCTCGAGCCGGCGCGCCACCAGTTCGCGGGCCTGTTCGCGCAGCGCGGGGCGATAGCCGCTGGGGTACACCGGGTCACCGGGCGCGTAGGTCTTGAGGACCTCCTTCGCCAGGGTGATCTTGTGCACCTCGGTCGGCCCGTCCGCGATGGCCATGACCTGCGCGTAGTTCATCATGTCCACGAAGGGCAGATCGGTGCTCACGCCGATCGCGCCGTGCAGGTGCATGGCGCGCTGGGCGATGTCGTGCATGACCTTGGGCATGGCCACCTTGATGGCGGCGATGTCGTGCCGCACCTTGCGGTAGTCCTGTTCCTTGTCGATGCGCCACGCGGTGCGCAGCACGAGCAGGCGGAACTGCTCCATCTCGATCCAGGCCTCGGCGATCTTCTCCTGCGTCATCTGCAGACCGCCGAGCACGCCCTTGCGCATGGGCCGCGACACCGCGCGCTCGCACATCATGTCGAAGGCCTTGCGCACCATGGCGACCGTGCGCATGGCGTGGTGCACCCGGCCGCCGCCCAGGCGGGTCTGGGCCACGATGAACCCGAGCCCCTCCGCGCCCAGCAGCGCGTCGGCGGGCACGCGCACGTCGGTGAAGCGCAGGTGCCCTTCGTTTTCCGAGAATCCCGGGACGGTGAAGTTCCGGACGATCTCCAGGCCGGGGGCGTCGGCGGGCACGATGAACATCGACAGTCGCTTGTGCGGCTCGGCCTCCGGATCGGTCACCACCATCACGATGTGGAAGGAGGCGAACTCGGCGGCGGAGTTGAACCACTTCTCGCCGTTGATGACCCAGTCGTCGCCGTCGCGCACCGCCAGGGTCTTGAAGGAGGTCGGATCCGAGCCGCCGGTGGGTTCGGTCATGACGTAACAGGACCCGATCTCACCGTCGAGCAGCGGCTGCAGGTACTTCGCCTTCTGCGCCTCGGTGCCGAAGTGCGCGAGGATCTCGGCGTTGCCGGAATCGGGCGCCTGGCAGCCGAACACGAGCGGCGCCCACTTCGAGGTGCCGATGACCTCGTTCAGCAGCGCCAGCTTCACCTGACCGTAGCCGGGGCCGCCGAGTTCGGGACCCAGGTGGCACGCCCACAGCCCCTGCTCCTTCACCGTCTCCTGCAACGGCTTCATGAGCGCCCGGATCTCCGGGTTCGAACGGTCGTACGGTTCGGGGTACAGCAGATCCAGGGGCTCCACCTCGGTGCGGACGAACTCCGCGACCCAGTCCAGTTTCTTCTGGTATTCCGGGTCGGTCTCGAAATCCCAAGCCATGGTCAGCCTTTCACTTGTTTCCGGCCGGTGCCGCGACACCGTCGAGGATGGAGGTGGTGAGTATGTCGGCGATCTCGCCGGGGGTGTGCTCGCCGCCGGGGCGGTACCAGGCGCTGACCATGTTCAGCATGGCCACGACGCTGTTGGTGACGACGTGATCGTTCGAGCGCAGCGCGCCCGCGGCGTACGCCTCGTCGAACACCCGCTGCCAGCAGTTCTGGATGCCGTCGCGCAGGGTCTGCAGATCGGCCTGCCGTTCGCCGGTCAGCGCGCCCGCGTCGCGCAGCGCGATGGTGACCTCGTGCTGGTGCTCGATGATCAGCAGCACGTGCGCGCGAATCAGCCCGCGCAGCCGGTCCAGCGGTGTGCCCGCGCCGTCGGCGATGGCCAGCGCGGCGTCCAGCATGATCTGGGTGTATCCGCGCCGGATCTGGAAGAGCAGTTCCTCCTTGGACCCGATGTGGTAGTACAGCGCACCACGCTGGATGCCCGACCGGTCGCCGATCTCGGCGACGCTGGTGGCGTGAAAACCCTTCTCCGCGAACAGTTCCATGGCCGCGCGCACGATGCGCTCGCGGGTCTCCCCCGTGTTGGCCTCCGACGCGGGCGGCCGGCCGCGCCGCCGGGCGGGCACCGCGGCGGTCATCGGATGCCGCCGTCGAGCGCGAGCGTCGATCCGGTGCAGTAGGCAGAGGCGTCGGAGGCGAAGAACAGGGCCGCGCCGACGATGTCCGCGGGTGCGCCGATCCGCCCGAGCACGGTGTGCCGGGCGAGTTCGTCCTTCATCTCCGGCGGCCAGGCCTTGGCGATGTCGGTGTCGAAGGCCCCGCAGCGGATGGTGTTGACCCGCACACCCGGCCCGTAGGTCCGCGCGAGCCCGCCGCCCAGGGTCTCGAGCGCGGCCTTGGCCGCCGCGTACGGCACGGCCAGGGGTTCGGGCCGCACGGCCTCGATGGAGGAGATGTTGATGATCGATCCGCCCCCGGCGGCGGCCATCCGCGCCCCGATCAGCGCCGAGAGCCGGAACGGGCCCTTGAGATTGGTGGCGATGATCTTGTCGAACATGGCCTCGGTCACCTGATCCAGGCTCGGGTACAGCAGGGACATGCCGGCGTTGTTGACCAGCACGTCGACCCGCCCGAATTCGGCGTAGGCGGCCTCGGTCAGGGCCTCGCAGTGCCCCCACTCGCCCACGTTGCAGGCCACCGGCAGCGCCCGCCGACCGAATGTCTCGCGCACGGCGGTGGCGAGTGCGTCACACGCGTCGAACTTGCGACTGGCGATCACCACGTCGGCGCCGGCTTCGGCGAAGGCCAGCACCATCTCCCGGCCCAGCCCACGGCTGCCGCCGGTCACGACAACGACCTTGCCGGACAACGCTTTTCCCATATCTGGCACCTTCGCACGACCGAATCAGGAAATGTTCTACTCGGTACATTAAATGTACCGAGCGATACAATCAAGGGGGCTCCGCGGGAATCAAGGACGGCCGACGCGCGCTTACAACAGGTGCGCCATCACCACCGGCCATACCCGCGAGTAACATGACGGGCGTACTTTTTGCACCCTTTACACCGGCTATCTCGAAACGAGGCAGTAGATGACAGAGCGGATTCAGGTCGGCGGACTCCAGGTCGCGCGCGTTCTTCACGATTTCGTGAACAACGAGGCTCTTCCCGGCACCGGCGTAGACTCCGCCGCGTTCTGGTCGGGTGCCGAGGCCGTGATCAACGACCTCGCCCCCGTTAACCGGGCTCTGCTGGCAGAGCGCGACGACATCCAGGCCAAGATCGACGAGTGGCACCGCGCCAACCCCGGCGCCGGCTACGACAAGGCTGCCTACAAGCAGTTCCTCACCGAGATCGGCTACCTGCGTCCCGAACCGGCCGACTTCCAGATCGGCACGGTCAATGTGGACGCCGAAATCGCCACCACCGCGGGCCCGCAGCTCGTGGTCCCGGTGATGAACGCCCGCTTCGCCATCAACGCGGCGAACGCGCGGTGGGGCTCGCTGTACGACGCCCTGTACGGCACCGACGCCATCTCCGAGGAGAACGGCGCGGAGAAGGGCAAGGGCTACAACAAGGTTCGCGGCGACAAGGTCATCGAGTGGGCCCGCAACTTCCTCGACGACGCGCTGCCGCTGATCACCGGCTCCCACCTGGGCACCAGTAGGTACGCCATCGTCGACGGCGAGCTCGAGGTCACCCTCGAGGACGGCACCGACATCGGCCTGGCCTACGCGGACACCCTGGTCGGCTACCTCGGCACCCCCGAGGCCCCGACCTCGCTGCTGTTCAAGCACAACGGCCTGCACATCGAGATCCAGATCGACCCCGAGTCCCCGGTCGGCTCCACCGACGCCGCCGGCATCAAGGACGTCGTGCTGGAGTCCGCGGTCACCACGATCATGGACTTCGAGGACTCGGTCGCGGCGGTCGACGCCGAGGACAAGGTGCTCTGCTACACCAACTGGCTCGGCCTGATGAAGGGCGATCTGGCGGAGGAGGTCACCAAGGGTGACAAGACCTTCACCCGCACCATGAACCCGGATCGCGTCTACACCGCGCTCGACGGTTCGGACCTGGTCCTGCACGGCCGCTCGCTGCTGTTCGTCCGCAACGTCGGTCACCTCATGACCTCCGACGCGATCATCGACGCGGCCGGCAACGAGGTCCCCGAGGGCATCATGGACGGCCTCATCACCTCGCTGATCGCCAAGCACGCGCTGAACGGTGAAGCGCGCGTTGCCAATACGCGCACCGGCTCGGTGTACATCGTGAAGCCGAAGATGCACGGCCCGGACGAGGTGGCCTTCACCAACGAGCTGTTCACCCGCATCGAAGGCGTGCTCGGCCTCGAGCGCAACACCCTCAAGGTCGGCATCATGGACGAGGAGCGCCGCACCACGGTCAACCTCAAGGCGTCCATCCAGGCCGCGGCGGACCGCGTGGTGTTCATCAACACCGGCTTCCTGGACCGCACCGGCGACGAGATCCACACCTCCATGGAGGCCGGGCCCATGGTCCGCAAGGCCGACATGAAGGCCCAGCAGTGGATCGCCTCCTACGAGGACTGGAACGTCGACACCGGCATCGCCGCCGGCCTGCCCGGCAAGGCGCAGATCGGCAAGGGCATGTGGGCCATGCCCGACCTGATGGCCGACATGCTGGTCCAGAAGATCGGCCACCCCAAGGCCGGCGCCAACACCGCGTGGGTGCCCTCGCCCACCGCCGCCACCCTGCACGCCACCCACTACCACCTGGTGGACGTGTTCAAGCGGCAGGCCGAGATCGCCAAGGGCGGCCCCCGCGCCACCGTCGATCAGATCCTGGAAATCCCCCTCGCCCAGGACACCAACTGGTCCGCGGAGGAGAAGCAGCAGGAGCTGGACAACAACTCCCAGGGCATCCTGGGCTACGTGGTCCGCTGGATCGACCAGGGCGTCGGCTGCTCGAAGGTGCCGGACATCAAGGATGTCGGCCTGATGGAGGACCGCGCCACCCTGCGCATCTCCAGCCAGCAGGTTGCCAACTGGCTGCGTCACGGCGTGGTCACCGAGGCCGAGGTCATCGAGAGCCTGCAGCGCATGGCCCCCATCGTGGACCGCCAGAACGCCGGCGACGCGAACTACCGCCCGCTGTCCCCGGACTTCGCCGGCTCGATCGCCTTCCAGGCGGCGAAGGAGCTCGTGCTCGAGGGCACCAAGCAGCCCAACGGCTACACCGAGCCCATCCTGCACCGTCGTCGCCGCGAGGCGAAGGAGCAGGCGGCCAAGTGCAGCTGAACCTTCCGGTTCAGCGAAGCTAGCGAATAGCGGAAGCCCCGATCGACCCTGTCGATCGGGGCTTCCGTGCGTTGCGCGACTGCTATGTTCGGGTGATTCGAGAACTTACTCCTACCACTTCGACTGACCGGTTCTCGTCGCCGGGACAGGATGCGCTCTCGTGACTACATATTCGGCGGTATCGGCGCCCGGATACACCCCACCGTCGCATAGCCGGGCCTGGCGGCTGTCCATGGCCGCGATCACCGCGTTCATCGGCGCGGTCTGCCTGTGGGTGCTGTGGGAGTACGCCTCCCACGGTGACCGGCTGGTCGCGCTGCTGCTCGGCGGGTGGGTACTGGTCGTCGCCGGCGGAATCTGGTTGGTGGCAGCGGTTTCCGGCGCGGTCGCGCACCGGGCGTGGATACTCACCGCGGCCGCGCCGGTGGCGGTGACGGTGACGCTGGCGCTGCTGAGCTCCGGCGCGCCGACCCGGATCGGCTGGGAGCTGTCGCGGCCCGCGCTCGAACGCACCGCCGGGGCCTGCGCGGACACCCACGCCGAACAGCGGTTCGGGATGTACCGCGTCGACTACGTGCGGGTGATCGCGGGCGGCTGCGCCTTCAGCCTCGCCGACACCAGTCTCGGGGTCGAAGGCTTCGCCTATATCCCGCACGGCGATCCGCCCGCACCGGCCGCGCACGCCCGCGCGGGCACCAGCTACACCCGCATCGACGGCCCCTGGTACACCTACGAGAGCTGGATCTCCGCCGGGGCGTGAGGCGCTTCTCGTTTGCGCCAAGGCGTTCCATTGCCACTCGATCATCGATACGCTGCCGGGCGACAGCCATCTGCAGTGAGGAAGTTTCATGGGTTCAACGGTGCTGGACGTCTTCAATCTGATCCTCGGCCGTATCAACGGCGCGTGGGCCTGGGCGTCCACCGGTTCGCACGGTCCGGTTCCACTCTGATCCGGGCCTCCCACAGCCATCGGTGAATCCCCCGGCCGCCGCGGCCGGGGGATTCGCTGTTTCCGGGCGGATACGCACGACCGGAACAAACCCGCCCGCACGCGCGTTATCAGATGACGGTGGGGGCCACCAAAAAATGACCCGACAACGGCGTGTCCGTTGTGTCACCATATGTTTCGACGACGATCGAACCGGCCGATAGCGGCCGTGACCAGCAGGAAGGAGGAGGCGGCAGTGAATCCAGTGTTCTCGGAACGGTATCCGGCGAAGTCGGAACTACGAATCGGCGGCGTGGGCGACAGCACACGTGAGTTGCACACCGATTCGCACCGCCTCCAGGCCGCGGCGTAGTCCCGCCCACTTCTCCCTTTCTGTTCTTCCTCTTCACGAAACATGGTGACCCCCATGCTGTTCCGTCATTCCCAAGACCCGGAGATAACCGCAGACAACTGGATACACCGGGGAGTACTGCTGCTCAACGCCTCCTTCGAGGCGCTGACCGAGATCCGCGCCGAACGCGCCGTGGTGCTGCTGCTGACCGGCGCCGCCGAACCGGTCGTGGATCACGAGCCGTACTTCCCCATCCGTTCGCAGGAATTCGAGATCGCGCTGCCGGAAACCATCCGGCTCACCCGCTACATCTACCTCGAGCACCGGATCCTGGCGCCCGACGACAACAGCCGCGCCACCCTGCCCGCCATCCTGCGCCGCGACCAGTTCCGCTGCGGGTACTGCTCGGGCTGGGCGCGCACCGTGGACCACATCAAGCCCCGTTCCCACGGTGGCCCGAACACCTGGTCCAACCTGATCGCGGCCTGCGGGCCGTGCAATACGTCCAAGGCGGACCGGACTCCCGAGGAGGCCGGAATGCGACTGCTGTGGGAGCCCAAGGCCCCCAACGACATAGCCCGGCGACAGCGTCAGATCTGGAAGGACCTGGCCGCCTCGTAGGGCGCCCGAGCAAGAAGTACGAACACGGCGTGATCGGAGCGAAAGGAGCGAGATCCGATGATGACCAAAACCACCGTGGCGGAGGAGCCGACCCTGGCCGATCTGCTCCCCATCTCCGATTCGAAGAACTACTGGCAGCATGCCGCCTGCCAGGGTGATCCCAACCACGAGGCGTGGTTTCCCTTCCCGTCGCAGGACTTCG
Source organism: Nocardia sp. NPDC055321 (assembly GCF_053645575.1). NCBI lineage: Bacteria > Bacillati > Actinomycetota > Actinomycetes > Mycobacteriales > Nocardiaceae > Nocardia > Nocardia sp. NPDC055321. The sequence continues at coordinate 489,269 of NZ_JBSHMS010000001.1, read as the reverse complement.
AGTACGCCCGGCAGATCTGCGATACCTGCCCGATCCGCCGCGAATGCGGGGAATTCGCCGCACGGACCGGCCAGTCCGGTGTGTGGGGCGGGCACGAGTACGACCGCGGCACCATGATCCGCGAATAAACAGCGGAACGGCGATATCGGCGGCCGCGTCCGGCACCTCGGGTGCCCGGGCGCGGCCGTCGTGCCGTCCGCCGGCCACCCGCCCGCTACCGCTGTGGCGCGGTCGGGCAATTCGGTGGCGCGGTGTTCCGCGCCACTTCGTCGCGATCGCCGCAGACCCAGGTCAGGGCCAATTTTTCGGGACCATAGACTGGCGGCCGTGGGTACTCATCGCGCCGCGGGTCGGTCACGAGGTGTCAGTAAAGGACCGATTGTCGCAGTGGTAGCGGTGATCGCCTTAGCGCTCGCCGTGGTCGGCTGGGCGTGGCTGCAGCAGCGCGCGGAGAATCGCGACAACGCCGCGGCCTCCGCGTGCGTCGAGGGCACCGCCACCCTGAACGTGACCGTCGATCCGGAGATAGCGACCCCCGTGCAGGCCGCCGCGGACCGCTTCAACGCGACCAATCCGCAGGTCCGCGACCATTGCGCGGAGGTGGTGGTGAATCCCCGGCCGACCGCGGCCGTGGTCGCCTCCTTCACCTCGGGCGCGCCCTGGAATCGCGATCTCGGCCCGCAGCCGGGTCTGTGGATACCCGATTCCGCGCGCTCGATCGAGCTCATGCGGGTGCCCGGCCTGATCGCGGGCACCCCCGCGCCCATCGCGGTGAGCCCCGTCGCGCTCGCGGTTCCGGACGAACTGCGCCGCGCGCTGGAGTCGGCCGGGGTGAACTGGGCCGACCTGCCGCGTCTGCAGCAGCCCGGCGCGCTCGCCGATCTCGGCCTCGACTCCTGGAACGCACTGCGCCTGGCGTTGCCCGCGGGGGACAGCGCGGTTGCGGTGGCGACCGCCGTCGGCTCGGGCGTCTCGGGCACCGACCCGCTGGACGAGAAGGCCGCGGCCGCCGGGCAGGTGATCTCCGCGATCTCGCTGCTCGCCGCCGATGCGCCCGCGGCCGCCGACACCGACGCCGCGCTGTCCGCGCTCGCCGCGGCCCCCGGCGCCGAGGCCGCAGTGCACGCGGTGCCCGCCACCGAGCAGCAGATTCGAACGAGAGCCCCGCTCACCGCCTTCCGGCCCGCCGGCAACGGACCGGTGCACGACTATCCGGCGGCGCAGATCAGCGGCAACTGGCTCGACCAGTCGCAGAAGCTGGCGGCGACGCTGTTCGCCGACTTCCTGCGCGCTCCCGAACAGTCGAAGCTGTTCACCGACAACGGTTTCGGGGCCGCTCCCCCGGCCACCGCGGCCGCGCCCGCCAAGGCCGCGCTGGAACAGGTGAACAAGACGCTGACCCATCCGGTGCTCGGGGTGAGCGCCACGGTGCTACTGGATATCTCGGCATCGATGTCGACCCAGGAGGGCGGGGCCACCCGCCTGGCCACCGCGATCGCCGCGCTGCAGTCCACCACCCAGGTCATGCCGCCCGAGTTCGGACTCGGCGTGTGGGAGTACGCGAAGAACGTGGACGGCGAGACCCCGTACCGTGTCGTCACCCCGGTCGGGCCGCTGACCGCCGACCAGCGCGCGGCGCTGACCCGGGGGCTGGGCGGCGTCACCGCGGGCACCTCGAAGACCGATCGCACCTACCCCACCCTGCTGGCCGCCTACCGCGCCGCCGTCGCCGATTACGCGAAGGCGCGCACCAATTCGATCCTGCTGATCACCGACGGGCCCGATGACGACTCGCCCGTCACCGGGGAGAAGCTGCTGGCCGATATCGCCGCCGCCACCGATCCCGCCACACCCGTCCGGGTGGATGTGATCGTCATCGGCGGCGCCGGAACCCAAACATTGCAAACACTCAGCGAACGAACGGGCGGCACCTACTCCAAGGTGCCGACCACCAACGATCTCGCCTTCGGAACCGCGATGTCCAAGGCGCTGACCACCCCATGATTCACAAAGAACGGGTCGCGGACAGGTTTCGGACCGATACCGCTCACGACACGATCTCCGCACTGCAACATGTGCTAGCAAACAAGTGGCATATTCGGCACATGGCACACAATGCGGAAACCGGGGTTTCGGTCAAGCAGGGCTTCGCCGCGGGCACCTCCATCGCGGCCGGCATTCTGCTCATGGTCATCGGTGTTTTGTCGATCCTGCAGGGCATCTCCGCGGTCGCGGCGGACGACCTGCTGGTCATCAACTCGGGCTACGTCTACGAATTCAACACCACCGCGTGGGGCTGGATTCACATCATCATGGGCGCCCTCGAGGTCGTCGTGGCGATCGGCCTGATCGCGGGCAGAGACTGGGCCCGCGTGATCGCCATCATCCTGGCGGCGTTCTCGATCATCGAGAACTTCCTGTCCATGCCCTACTACCCGGCGTGGTCGCTGCTGATCATCGCCCTCAATGTCGTGGTCATCTGGGCCATCGCGACCTGGAAGCCGTCCCACGCCTGACGGCTACGACCGCGGCCACGACACGAGCGCCCCACCGGTTCCGAGAACCGGTGGGGCGCCGAGTTTTCCGCGATTCACCCGGGCCGCGCGCCCGAAAGACCTACTCCGCGTACGAATCCAGCGGCGGGCAGGAGCAGACCAGGTTGCGGTCGCCGTACGCGCCGTCGATGCGCCGCACCGAGGGCCACACCTTGGCCCGCGCGCTGTGCAGCCCCCGCGGGTAGACCGCGGTCTCGCGGCTGTACGGGTGGTCCCACTCCCCGACCAGGCACTGGGCGGTGTGCGGGGCGCCGCGCAGCGGGTTGTCCTCGACCGGCCACACGCCCGCCTCGACCTGATCGATCTCACCCTTGATGGCGATCATGGCGTCGATGAACGCGTCGATCTCCTCCAGGTTCTCGCTCTCGGTCGGCTCCACCATGAGGGTGCCCGCGACCGGGAAGCTCATGGTCGGGGCGTGGAAACCGTAGTCCGCCAGGCGCTTGGCCACGTCGTCGACGGTCACGCCGGTGCGCTTGGTGATCTCGCGCAGATCCAGGATGCACTCGTGCGCGACCATGCCGTTGTCGCCGGTGAACAGCACCGGGAAGTGCGGATCCAGCCGCCGCGCAATGTAATTGGCCGAGGCGATGGCGGTCAGGGTCGCCGCGCGCAGCCCGTCCGCGCCCATCATGCGGATGTAGGACCAGGTGATCGGCAGGATCGAGGCCGAGCCGTACTCGGCCGCGGACACCGCGTGCGAACCCGTCTCCAGCGGATCGCCGGGCAGGTACTTCGCCAGGTGCTCGCGCACCGCCACCGGGCCGACGCCCGGACCGCCGCCGCCGTGCGGGATGCAGAAGGTCTTGTGCAGGTTCAGGTGGCTGACGTCGCCGCCGAACTTGCCCGGCCGGGCCAGACCGACCAGCGCGTTGAGGTTCGCGCCGTCCACGTACACTTGACCGCCGGCCTCGTGCACCATGGCGCACAGTTCGGCGACCTCGTGCTCGTACACGCCGTGCGTGGACGGGTAGGTGATCATGATGCAGGCCAGCCGCTCGGCGTGATCGGCGATCTTGGCGCGCAGATCGTCCAGGTCCACGTCACCGTTGGCCTTGGTCTTGACGACCTCCACCCGCATGCCGACCATCGCGGCCGAGGCGGCGTTGGTGCCGTGTGCGCTCGAGGGGATGAGGCAGGTGTCACGGTGGGTGTCGCCGCGATCGAGGTGGTACCGGCGAATCGCCAGCAGCCCCGCGTACTCGCCCTGGCTACCGGCGTTGGGCTGCAAGGAGACTCGGTCGTAGCCGGTGACCGCGGACAGCCAGCCCTCGAGATCCTCGACCAGGCGGATGAGGCCGGGGGCGTCCTCGACGGGCGCGTACGGGTGCACCCGGTTGAAGCCCGGCCAGGTGATCGATTCCATCTCCGCGGCGGCGTTGAGCTTCATGGTGCAGGACCCGAGCGGGATCATGCTGCGGTCCAGCGCGATGTCCTTGTCAGAGAGCCCGCGCAGGTAGCGCAGCATGGCGGTCTCGGTGCGGTAGCGGGTGAAGGCCGGGTGGGTCAGGTACTCCGAGGTGCGGTTCTCGATGTGCGGGCGCTGCTTGCCGTGCAGCAGCGCGCCTTCCGGGCCGACCGGGATCTCCGCGCCGAAGCAGTCCAGCACCGCGACCACGTGTGCGTCGGTGGTCGCCTCGTCGCAGGCGATGCCGACGTGGTCGCCGTCGACCAGGCGCAGGTTGATGCCGGCGCCCTTGGCCTTGGCGACGATGGACTCCGCGCCGCCGGGCACGCGCACCAGCACGGTGTCGAAGTAGTTCTGGTGCACGACGGCGTCACCGAGCCCGGCGGCCAGCCACTGGGCGTGCCCGTGCACGCGGCGCGCGATCGAGCGCAGTCCGTCCGCGCCGTGGTACGAGGCGTACATGGCGGCCACGATGGCCAGCAGCACCTGGGCGGTGCAGATGTTCGAGGTCGCCTTCTCGCGGCGGATGTGCTGCTCGCGGGTCTGCAGCGCGAGGCGGTAGGCGACGTTGTCGTCGGCGTCGACCGAGACGCCGACCAGGCGGCCGGGCAGCTGGCGCGCGTGCGGGGTGCGCACGGCCAGGTAGCCCGCGTGCGGCCCGCCGAAGCCGAGCGGGACGCCGAAGCGCTGGGTGGTGCCGAAGCAGCAGTCCGCGCCCTGTTCGCCCGGCGGGGTGATGAGCGTCATCGCCAGCAGGTCCGCGCCGACCGCGACCAGTGCGCCGCGCGCGTGCGCGGCCTCGATGACCGGGGTCCAGTCCACGATGCGGCCCGAGGCGCCCGGCTGCTGCAGCAGCACGCCGAAGAAGTCGCCCTCGGGCAGGTCGCCGTCGGCCAGATCGGCTTCGACGATCTCGATGCCGAGGGGCTCGGCGCGGGTGAACAGCACCGTGCGGGTCTGCGGGAACAGATCGGAGTCGATGAGCAGGCGCTGGGACTTGCTCGCGCGGTTGGCCCGCTGCAGCAGCGTCATGGCCTCGGCGGCGGCGGTGGCCTCGTCCAGCATCGACGCGTTGGCCACGTCCATGCCGGTCAGGTCCGAGACCATGGTCTGGAAGTTGAGCAGAGCCTCGAGCCTGCCCTGGCTGATCTCGGGCTGGTACGGGGTGTAGGCGGTGTACCAGGCCGGGTTCTCGATGAGGTTGCGCACCAGCACCGGTGGGGTGAGGGTGTCGTAGTAGCCGAGCCCGATCATGGTGGTGGCCACCGTGTTCGAATTCGCCAGCGCGGCCAGCTCGGCCAGGACCTCGTGCTCGTTCACCGCGGGCGGCAGCACCGCGAGCCCGTTGCCGGTCTCGGCGTCCAGGATGCTGGCGGGCACCGCGCGCGCGGCGAGTTCGTCCAGCGAGGCGACGCCGACGACGGACAGGATGCGCTCGAGTTCGCCGCTGTCGGGTCCGATATGGCGGTCGGCAAAGGATCGAGTCCAGGTCACGAGGGCTCCAAGGGTGGGCGGGGTCGGCGCCGTGCCGACGGGCTACTGCCCTCCCCCTCTGTCCTTGGCGCCTGAGAGATTCGGGTTCCGGCCTTGTGGCCGAACCCCTTTCACCATGGGCGGATGGCTCGCGGACCATCACTTTCCAGAGGCGCCGAAACTCCGCACGGTCCCTTGTGCCTGAGAGATTGACGGGGAGGTGCTGCTCCTTCGGCGCCCGAATCCGGCTGCCCCGAGGAAGGACATCCACATCCGGGGCTCTCCCGCACGGCTGCGACGCACTGCAAGTCTAAGGGTCGCCAGGTTACGAGAATGTTGCCTGGTCCAGTTTCACAGTTCCGGCGTGTTCGGCATGACCCCGGAAACGGGGGGCCCGCCCCCCAAGCCGGGGGGCGGTGGGGCGGGGGGGGGGGGGGGCCCGCGAAAACCAGTATGGGGTGAAAACCGCCCGG